>CAITOD010000474.1 GCA_903893935.1 uncultured Sphingomonadales bacterium | reverse complement strand
GGCGAGGTCTTCTGCAGTAAGCGCGAGATGGATGCTGCCCAGCAAGTCCTCCACCTGGGCAACGCTCGTCGCACTCGCAATCGGCGCGGCAATGCCCGGTTGCGCTGCGATCCACGCGAGCGCCACTTGCGCGCAACTCGCGCCATGCGCGGCCGCGACGGTATCGATCGCGCGCAGCACGTGCGGGCCGCGGCCTTCGACATAGCCGCGCACGCGATAGGCCCTCGCGCCGGTGACATCGGCAGCGGTGCGGTATTTGCCCGTCAGATAGCCGCAGGCGAGGCTGAAATAGGGCGTCATGCCAATGCCGTGCGCCACGCAATAATCCTGCACCGCGCCTTCGTAGCCGCCGCGCTCGAGCAGGTTGTATTCGTTTTGCAGCGCCTGATAGCGCGCGACGCCTTGCGCGGCTTGCGCGCTGATCGCGCTGTCGAGGCGCTCGGCGGAAAAGTTCGACGCGCCGATCACGCGCACTTTGCCCGCTTTGACCAGCGCGCCGAACGCTTCGGCCACGGCGCCCTGGTCTTGCGTGTCGTCGTCCTGATGCGCGAGATAGAGATCGATATAATCGGTCCCCAGCCGCCGCAGCGAATCCTCGGCGGCCCTGGCAATATGCGCGGGTTGCAACCCTTTGCCCTCGCCGATCGGCATCATGCCGACTTTGGTGGTGATCACCACGTCATCGCGGCGGCCGCGGTGTTTGAGCCAGGCGCCGATCAGCGTTTCGGATTCGCCGCCGCGATTGCCCGGAATCCATGCCGAATAGACATCCGCGGTGTCGATCACCGTGCCGCCTCCCGCGACAAACGCATCGAGCACGGCAAAGCTCGCGTCCTGACCGGCGGTCCAGCCGAACACATTGCCCCCCAGGATCAAGGGCACCGTGGCAAGGCCGGATTGGCCGATGTGACGAAGCTGCGTCATGGTTTTCTCCCGAACAGTCGTTCTGTTGCGATTCGCTGTTTCCCGATAGCGGTAAAACAGCGCGCCGGATAAAACACGCGCCTGGGTCCGCAAGTTCCGTTTTCAGAACGCGCGCGTAATCGCGATATCGGCGGCGATCCGGTGGTAATCGTAAATCCCCACGGTCGACGTGTTGCGCTCGTAATTGACGCGCACCAGCGGTGAAAACCCTTTGACCTGGATCTGGCGGAACGTCGCGCCGAGCCCGGCGCGGGTCAGCCATTCGACGCGGCGATCGGGATAGAGCACGAGCCGCGCGTCGGCTTCGAGATGGCTTACGCTCACCGTGGCATAGACCGTGGTCTTGCCCAGTTCGCGCCACGCCAGCACGCTCGCCCCGCCATTGGCGAGCGCATAGCCCGGATCGGCCGCGGTGGTGCGCTGTCCGAACAGCGACAGCCGCGCGCCGCTTTGCGCACTGAACGCGCGTTCGAGCGACAAAGTTTCGCCGAACACGTCGCCATCCTGCAACCGGTTGGTCTTGTAGGTGACCTCGCTGAAATCGCTTTCGAGATCGATCTGCGCGCGTTTGCCCAGCGGATGCAGCCAGTCGGCGCTGACATTGATCGCGACGGTATAAGGATGCGTGCCATAGAGCCGGTACGACGGGCCCGCGCTCAGTCGCACGCGCGAGCGCCCGAGCGTGAGCACAGTCCCGGCATCGCCGGCAAACGTCGAATCGTCGAATTCGCTGTGGCGATAGAGCAGGTTCTGCGTCGACAGCCGCGCGGTCAGGGCGACTTTGGTCGAGACGGGAACCTGCACATAGCCTTGCCCGCCGATGTTCAACCCCAGTCCCGATTGCGCCTGGGCGTCGTGCGACAGGTCGAGCGGGCCGAGCACCGAATTGAGCGTGGGCGACGATGTGGCGCGGTTGATATTGTTGCTGG
>CAITOD010000473.1 GCA_903893935.1 uncultured Sphingomonadales bacterium | reverse complement strand
TCGAGATTGCGGCTCATCCCGTCGGCCGACGAAATGAACACGCGTGCGCGCCGGTTTGGCAGCGTGCCGCCATTGCCGAATGCCCAGATGCGGCTGTGTTCGAGAAACCGCCCGATCACCGATTTCACCGTGATCGTGTCGGACAGGCCGGGCACCCCGGGACGCAGGCAGCAAATCCCGCGCACGACGAGCGAGATCGACACACCGGCTTGCGCCGCCACATAGAGCCGGTCGATCAGGTCGGGATCGGTCAGCGCGTTGAGCTTGGCCCAGATCGTGCCGGGTTTGCCTGCGCGCGCGAGCTCAGCCTCGCGATCGATGCATTCGTAGAGCTTCTGCCGCACCCCGCCCGGCGAAATCGCCAGCATTTCGGTGCCGCGCGGTTCGATATAGCCGGTGATGAAATTGAACAGCAGCCCGGCATCGCGGCAAAAGCGCGGATCGGCGGTGAAGAACGACAAGTCGGTGTAGATCCGCGCGGTGATCGGATGATAATTGCCCGTGCCGAAGTGGCAGTACGTGCGATAGCCGTCGCCTTCGCGGCGCACCACCATCGACACTTTGGCATGGGTCTTCCAGTCGACAAAGCCGTAGATCACCTGCACCCCGGCGCGTTCGAGCTGGCTTGCCCAGTGGAGGTTCTGCTCTTCGTCGAAGCGGGCTTTCAATTCGACCACCGCGGTAACCGATTTGCCCGCCTCGGCCGCTTCGATCAGGGCCGCAATCACCGCCGATTGCTTGCCCGCGCGATAGAGCGTCTGCTTGATCGCCACCACATCGGGATCGCTTGCCGCCTGGTGGAGGAAATCGACCACCACGTCGAAGCTTTCGAACGGGTGCTGGATCACGATGTCCTTTTCGCGGATCGCCGAAAACGCATCGCCATTGTGTTCGAGAATGCGCTCGGGATAGCGCGGGCTATAGGGTTCGAACTTGAGATCGGGGCGCTCTTCGTCGACCAGCGCCGACAGCCCGGTCATCGACAGCGGCCCGCGCGCCTTGACCACTTGCGCATGGTCGAGCCGCAATTGTTCGCGCAGCATGGTTTCGGCGGCGGGATCGAATTTGGCCTCGATTGTCAGCTGGATCACGCGCCCGCGCCGCCGCCGCTGGATCGCGGTGCGGAAATAGCGCACCAGATCTTCGGCATCTTCCTCGATTTCGATATCGCTGTCGCGCAACACGCGGAACATGCCGCTGCCGAGGATGCGGAACCCCGGGAACAGCCGCGCGGCTTTGCGCCGGATCAACTCTTCGATGCCGATCCACGTTGCCGAAGCCCCGGGCAGCCGGACATAGCGCGGCAGGGCAGGGGGGATCAGCACCATTTCGTTGACGGGCGCGCCATCGGCCATGCGCGCGAGCGAAAACAGAATGCCGCTGCCCTGGTTGGCCACGAACGGAAACGGGTGCGCCGGATCGATCGCCTGCGGGGTCAGCGTGGGCAGCACGCGGCGCTCGAAATAATCGCGCAGGAATTCGGCTTCGGCCTTTTCGAGCCGGCGCCCGGTGATCAGGCGCACGCCCTGCGCATCGAGCGCGCCGACCAGTTCGTTGAAAATGGTGAATTGTGCATCGACCAGCGCGCTGACGGCGCTGTGGATATCGTGCAATTGCTGGCTGGCAGACAGTCCGTCGATCGACACTTCATCGCTCTGGCGGCGCACTTGCGCGGCGAGGCCCGCCACGCGCACCATCATGAATTCATCGAGATTGCTCCCCGAAATCGACAGGAAGCGCAGCCGCTCGAGCAGCGGGTAATCGGGATTGCTCGCTTCGGCCAGCACGCGGCGGTTGAATTGCAGCCAGCTCAGCTCGCGGTTGAAAAAGCGGTCGGCGGGCAGATGATGCGAATCATGCCAGGCAACAGAATCATTCTCCGACGCAGGGTTAGGCGTGATACGGTGCGGGAGAACGGGATTTGCAGTGGCCATGATCGCGCCTTCGTGACTCCTTCGTGACAGTCAGGCCGTCTTTGCACGGGTGCGCCGCCTGCTGGCAAGCGGCATTGCCGCATTGTCACAACTTGGTGCTGGGTTTGATGTCCGCGCGAAGTCAGTCGCGCCCGGCGATGGCGGAAAGCCCGGCAAAATAAAACTGCGTATAATCGTTGGCCCAGCGTTCGATTTCGGCGGTGGACGAAGCGCCTTCGGTATAGGCCAGGCGCGCATGGCCGATCAGCCCTTCGACCCACAGCCGCGCGGCGCGATCGACATCGCCGATCGCCACGGCTGGCCCACCGCGATCTTCGACCAGTTCGCGCGCGATCGATTCGATCGCCGCACGGTAGGCGTTGGCGCGCATCTGCTGGCCTTCGCCGATTTCCTGATCGAGCCAGTCGATCAACCGTTCGACCATCACCCCGTCGGGTGAAAACAGCATTTTCATGACATCGGCCGCTCGCCGAAGAAACGCGGCTTCAATCGGCAGATTGGACCCTTGCTGGCGGATATGTTCGGTGCGTTGTTCGATCCTGCGCAGCAAGAGCGCCTGCATCAGCTCGATCTTGCCGGGAAACCGCGAATAGATGGTCGCTTTGCCGATATGCGCATGGCGCGCGACGCGATCGAACGTGAAATATTCAAACCCACCGGCGAGCAGCACTTCCCAGCTCGCATCGAGGATGCGGCCTGACAATGCTTCGGCTTCGGCAATTGAAGGGCGCCCGCGCCTGACTTGCGGTGCCTCGGTTTGGGGGAGGGGTTCCGCGATGGTATCTGACATCGCGGTCGCCCGCGGGTCAGTGCCGGACGGTGCTGATCGTCCGGGCCTGGAACGTGCCGGCAAATTCGGGCCTGAGCGCGGATCGGACATCATCCTGCGACCGATCGATCGCTGCAGCCATCCCGGCGGTCGGGCCAAGCAGCTCGACTTCGCGATGCAATGGGCAAGTCATCGCCAGCCCCTCGGTATAGGCTTGCAGTACACGCCGACCCATGGTCGAAACCCAGCTCATCCGTCTCACCCTTTATCAGCCGTTTTGGCGTTATAGGGGTGAAGTGTGCCTTATTTTTCGGCATCGTCAAGCTCGAT
>CAITOD010000472.1 GCA_903893935.1 uncultured Sphingomonadales bacterium | reverse complement strand
GACCACCGTGCGCGAGGCGCTGCGCGATGCCATGGCCGAAGAAATGCGCGCCGATGACCGCGTGTTCGTGATGGGCGAGGAAGTCGCCGAATACCAGGGCGCCTACAAAGTCACCCAAGGCCTGCTCGAGGAATTCGGCCCGCGCCGGGTGATCGACACGCCGATTACCGAATATGGCTTTGCCGGCATCGGCGCGGGTGCGGCGATGGGTGGTTTGCGCCCGATCGTCGAATTCATGACGTTCAATTTCGCGATGCAGGCGATCGATCACATCATCAATTCGGCGGCCAAGACCAATTACATGTCGGGTGGCCAGATGCGCTGCCCGATCGTGTTTCGCGGCCCCAATGGCGCGGCTTCGCGCGTGGGCGCGCAGCACAGCCAGAACTATGGCCCGTGGTACGCCTCGGTGCCCGGCCTGATCGTGATCGCGCCTTATGATGCGGCCGACGCCAAAGGCCTGCTCAAAGCGGCCATCCGCAGCGAAGATCCGGTGGTGTTTCTCGAAAACGAACTGGTCTACGGGCGCAGCTTCGATGTGCCGCAAGGCGATGATTTCGTGCTGCCGATCGGCAAGGCGCGGGTCGTGCGCGCGGGCAAAGACGTCACGATTGTCAGCTATTCGATCGGCGTCGGGCTCGCGCTCGAAGCCGCGCGCACGCTGGCCGACGAAGGCATCGATGCCGAAGTGATCGATTTGCGCACGCTGCGCCCGCTCGACACGGCGACCGTGCTCGAAAGCCTGTCGCGCACGCATCGCATGGTGGTGGCCGAAGAAGGATTTCCGGTCTGTTCGATCGCGTCGGAAATCATCGCGGTGGCGATGGAACACGGTTTCGACGATCTCGACGCGCCGGTGCTGCGCGTGTGCGACGAAGACGTGCCGATGCCCTATGCCGCCAATCTGGAAAAGATCGCCTTGATCGACGCCAGCCGGATCGCGGCGGCGGTGCGCAAGGTGTGCTATCGTTGATCCAGCCGTAGCGGCATGGCTGTCGCCGCCCGAACGGCTGGCGATTGCTTATGCCCCGCGCGCCTTGCGTCCGGCCTGGACCGGGCTGCTGGCACTCGACCGGCGGCTGGCCGATGCGGCGCGTCCTGGGCGCGAGGCGATCATGGTCCAGCTGCGGCTGGCGTGGTGGCGCGATCGCCTGGCCGAACCGGCGGCGCGCTGGCCTGCGGGCGAGCCTTTGCTGGCATTGCTGGCCGCGTGGGACAGCGAGCGCGCGGCGCTGGCCGCACTTGTCGATGGCCGCGAGGCGCAAGTGGTGGGCGAAGATGGCGGTGCGCTGCTCGATCGTGCGCGCGCGGGAGCGATTGTCGCGCTGGCGCGGATGGCCGGGATTGGCGAAACGCCCGAAATTGCCGCTGCCGCAGCCGATTGGTCGCAAGGACGCGGCTTGCGGACCCGCTTGCCGCGCGCGCTGCGCCCGCTGACGCTGCTGGACCATTTTGACAGCGCCGGCGATGCGCCGCCTTGGCAGGTCATGCTGGGCGCGCTGCGCAAAGGTTGGTTCGGGCGCTGACCGGCCAGACTGCGCCAAATTGGCGAGGTCTCCGCCTCGTCACACCCGCGCGCGCGGCCTACCAACAAGGCATGAACCGGATTGTCCTTGGCGCGCTGGGAGCTTTGTTGCTGGTCGCCGCCGGGGTGTTCTGGTGGCAGGGCCGCGCCGCGACCAATGCCGCGCCGCCGGTGCCGCCGCTGGCACTGCCCGCACCGCGTGCGAGCACTGCGCCCGATTTGCCCGAGGCCGATGCGGGCGACGAACAAGGCCCCGATCTGCCCGAAGTGCCCGAGGAAACCAAAGAACAGAAGCGCTTCGACCGGCTCGACCGTGATCGCGACGGCAAAATCAGCTTGCCCGAAATGCTGGCGCCCCGCGTTCGCGAATTCCGCAAGCTTGATGTCGATGGCAACAATCTGCTGACGTTCGACGAAGGGGCGGTGCGCACGATCAACACGTTCAAAGCCGCCGACAAAGGCGGCAAAG
>CAITOD010000471.1 GCA_903893935.1 uncultured Sphingomonadales bacterium | reverse complement strand
GATTGCTGGCCGCGCACATGGCCGCTGTGCGGCAAACCATGGGCTGGGTCGAAAAGGCATTCGCGGAAGGGCGCACATACGACACCAACCGCAAGGGTGATCCGGTCCGCACCGAACACCTGACGTATGCGATGTTCCAGCACGACACGAGCCGCAAGCTTGACCCGCAGGCGCACATCCATGTCGTAATCGCCAACCTGACCAAAGTCGCCGGCGAGTGGCGCGCGCTTCACAACGAGCAGCTTTGGAAAAACAATTCCATCATCGGCAGCGTCTATCACGCGGCGTTGCGAACGCTGGTCGACGAGCTTGGCTACGAGACCAGCCTGACCGGAAAGCACGGCCAGTTTGAAATTGAGGGCGTGCCCAAGAATGTCCTCTCAGCCTTCAGTCAGCGGCGAGAGGACATCCTGGCAAAGGCAAACGATCTTGGTCGGGATGCCACCAATCCAGCTCTTATGCGCGAAATCACCAAGCGCACTCGGGATGACAAGATCAACCTTGAGGACCGTGATGCTCTTCGCGCGGAGTGGGGGGAACGGGCTGCGGGTTTGGGGTTTGATGGCGCGGCTGTGGTGTCGGCAGCGGAAGTGCGGGTCGCCGGTGCCGCGAAGGATAGCCAAGGGATCAACGCCTTGCAGATGGTCGCTACGAAGGCTGCTGAATGGGCCAAACGCCTGCGCGAATGGTTGCGGCCGAGCGATCCCCTGTTGAGTCGGGGCATGGCACGCCTGTCGATGAGCCCGGCGGAGATCGGCGCCGAAATGGCAGTGGCGTCGGCGATCCGCATTCTGGGACAGCGGGAGGCGGCATTTGCCATCCACGAAGTGTCGCGCGCGGCGCTCGATCTTGGGATCAAGGGCGTGACCATCAATGCCGTCGAGGACCGCATTGCCACCCTGGCGAAGCAGGGGGCGCTGATTTTCGGCAGGCCCACTCGGGCCGACGGCACGATCACCCATGTCACGACACCGGAGCATCTGGCCGAAGAACGCAACCTGCTGGCCGGAATTGACGAGGGGCGAGGCAAAGGCGCAGCCATCGTTGCGCCTGCTGACGCAACCGGCCGCCTGCAGGCACAATCTCGTGAGCGGCCGCTTGGTTCGGAACAACTGGCAGCCGGTGTGCTGGCGCTATCGAGTTCGGATCGCGTTGTGGTCATTCAGGGTGTCGCGGGCGCCGGTAAAACATCGCTCATTTCCAGCATTGCCGATGTGGCGCGTCAGGAGGGCAAACAGGTCCTTGGACTCGCCCAGGCCAACACCATGGTCGCCATGTTGAAGGATGAGGCGGGCATTTCGGCGCAGACCGTGTCGTCGTTCGTCAATGACCATTTACGCGCGGCGCTAATTGGGGGCCGTGAAGTATTCGAGGCGTCGCGTGCCGCGCTCAAGGACACGATCCTGGTGCTCGACGAAGCCTCGCTGGTTGCCAACAAGCCGATGAACGACCTTGTGACCATCGCCAACCGGCTCGGTCTCGATCGCCTGGCCATGATAGGCGATCGTGCGCAGTTGCAACCGATCGATGCCGGCAAGGCCTTTACGCTGGTCCAGTCGCATCAGCCGGCGATGGCCAGGATGGAGGTCAGTCACAGGCAGCGGACCGAGCACATGCAGGCCATTGCGGCGCTGACGCGGGCGGGTGAATTCGCGGCGGCATTTGAGGTGCTCGGCGATCGTGTTGTCAGCGCCGGCGTGGATTTTCGTCAGGCAGCGGCGAAAAAGTGGTTGGAGCTGTCCGCAGAGGATCGGGAAACGACGGCGCTTTATGCCTCGGGCCGTGAAACACGGTCCGTTCTCAACGTGCTCGTACAGGAGGGGTTGAAGGCCGAAGGCACCTTGCGTGGCGAGGGAATCAGCCTCACGCGCCTCGAATCCGTGCACCTGACGCGCGAGGAACTGCGTTATGCCCATAACTATCAGCCCAGACAGGTGCTGGAGGTGGTGGCGCGGGACAAGCCGGCTGGGTTGGAGCACGGGTCATATCAGGTTCTGCGGGTTTCTCGCGAAGGTGTGGTCACTTTGCGGGATGGCGAGGGAAATCAGCACAAATTCAGGCCGGACCAGCTCGATGCTGCGGCTAAACGTGACATATTGAACCTTTCCGAACGCGAGACCTTTCGCCTCTATGAGGGTGATCGTGTTCGCTGGACGGCAAACGACAAGGCGCGCGGGCTGCTGAATTCGGCAGAGGCTGAGATTGTTTCCATCGGCAAAGCCGGTGTTGAGGTCAGGACATCTGACGGGGCAACGCTGCTGCTGGAGCCTGGAGATCGGATGCTGACGCGCCTCGGGCTCGCCTATGCCATCAACATGCACCAGGCGCAGGGTATGACCACCGACAGGGGGATTGGCGTGATGCATTCCGCCGAACGCCATCTGTCCAGCCAGCGGCTTGCCCATGTCATGGCGACACGGGTTCGGGATGATCTAACAATTTTCACGAATGATCGGGACCACCTGCTGCGAACCATTGGCGCCAATTCAGGTGACAAGGCTAGTGCAGTCGAGGCGGTAAGTGAACAGCAGAGTCGGAAGAGCGCGCAGGGCAGGCGGGAAGATCGCCACCAGCAGCCCGTGCAACAGGATCCGTTCGCAGTTGATCCGCTTTCCATGAGTGCAGGACGGTTGCAGGCAACAATCGCACCCAAAGCACCGGAACTCGATGTTCCCGAGATTGATCTCGAGTTAGGATTGTGATGCGCGTGTTTAGCGAACAAGCAGTCGTTCCCTGCGATGTTCGAGTTCGTCGGTAACCGTCGTCCATTCACTCAGCAACCCTTTGGATTTGTCGAGAGGCACCCCGCGAAAGTGGCAAGTCTTAGCTTGGCCATCGCCAAGGGCTTTCGCTTGGGTAACGCCTTCAAATTCGGCCTATATCGGGCTTCAGTCTCTGCAGGAGTGATGCGAAAATAGAATCCGTTACCCGCAGGTTTTGGAAGTTCCTCAATCCAACCTTGGGCAAGACTTTCTTGGTAGCCGAGGGACTTCTTGTAGGCATCGACGCGCGCGTTGGTAGGGTTGTCCTCTGCGGCCAAATCCAGAATGCGGCGATGATGGGCTTTGACCTTGATGGTCATGGGTGCTTCTCCAATCTAACAACTCGGCACGAGCTAAAGCTAAACTGAGCACAAGGACAATCGCCGTCGCAGCGGCCGTTCGAAGTTCCGGTTCACAAGCTGAACCTGTCGATTGTTCACCATCCGGATCGCGACGACGCTTCCAATTTTTACACCCGGCCAGTCATTCGAAACGATCACGTTCATGCAGCCAATAGCAAAGTGGACCGAATCTCCGAAATCCAATCATCCCTAGCATAAAAATCCTGCAATTTATCGATAAGTCCGAGCATCTCCCTTGCTTGGGCTGGAGTTAGTGGAATATTGATCAACTGTCTAAAATTCTGCTCCAAAACTCGAGCCCTTTCGGCTGCGTCAGCAATGCAAGCGCCTGCGCTAACAGCCCACTCTCCTTTTGTTCGGATAGAAATGTTTGTCGCTGTTTGCACTGAAATACCACTTTGATATGCCTTGATGGCGAGCTCGGCATCTGCCCATCGCCATGCAGCAAGTAAAGCTAGTTTTACCGCCATATTAAAGTTGTCCGGACTGCAGCGTTTCAATAGTGAAAGAACTGCATCGCGTGCAATTTTCGGATTGTCAGGAAGCTCAAATGCCATAATAATATTCAATAGCGTGTTGCTTGCTTGGTCTATATTATCGTCATCTAAAACGTGTTCCATAATATCCGTGGGAAATTCCAGTGTCTTCCAGCTTGAGCTAAATTCGTCAAGAGGGCCTGTGATCTGTTCTAAAATATCAGGGTTGGCATCATCGTGAGCCTTTAGTTCAAAGGCCCATCGTTCGGGTCGAAATTCGTCCGGAACGGCACGGATTATGGCTATCACCCGTGCGCGAAACTGGGCGGCCACAACTGCGGGATGCAGCCACTCACGTACCCACCAACGCCCCACCTGCCGCTCGACCATACCGCCTAGTTGATTGCCGGGCCCGAGCCACTGCAAAACCGCATCAAGAAATTCCGGCCTCTCATATTCAATTCCACCGAGACCGCGGATTGTATGGCCGCTGAGCGCCAGAAGTGCGCACCGACGATGAGACAACGGCAAATCTGCAAGCACCCCCAGTGCATCAGCGCACCCTATGGCGGCCACCGCAACGGCAGAAAAGTCGTTCGCCGCACTTTGCAAGTGGCCTCCGTCTCCGAGCATTGCATCGAGAGCCTTAGTGCCGGCTTCCACACATGGCGCCGATTTGGATCGCGCGCTTGCAATCTGAAACGCAGCCAATATCGAAAACAGGTCTCCGTCCGATAGCAATTGCTCCGATAGCTGAGCAATTTCAGCGTCGCCCAAAGCGCTCGTGAGCGCGATAATGTCAAAATTGGATGTGATGGTCAGAGGGGCTAGGGCTCGTGCCGACGCGGCAATGTTTGGCCCATGCATCCGCCGACCGACCGCTTGCGTCAACGCATCTGCCAATGACAATTGCGGGTCAAGAGGGAACAATGCCGCAAAGTAACGCCGATCTTTCGCGCACAGGTCGGAGAATGCAAGTTTTCCTTGCTTGGCTTTCGTCTGTTCGGCCCAAGCTTCGGGCGTCCACGAAAACTCTGATACTAGCTCATGAAGCTCGTCGGATTCTAAAGCGCGGTCAGTTACCGCACTCCTCCAGAATGAGATCCGCTCGGGTTCAAGGGTCCCATCTGCAAACAAGCGATCAAGATTTAGCGTCCTTTCGTTTAAATTTTCATGTAGCAAACCAGAAAAATCGAATGCAACTCGCTTTTGCCCAAAAACTGCCACAGCGTCTCCGGCTTCATTTATCTCACCTGCTTCCGCGACGATGTTGCCGTTGACATCTTCTAGATGGGAAATCCCCCCATTTATGGTTGTTTTTAAAAATTCTCTTAGATTATTAAACGACACCCTGTGATCCAAGATTTTTAAAATTCCTTTTCCAAATCCAAGGGACGTTTGAATTCTCTCATCTCCGATGATCATTGCGCGAAATGCTGATGGAACATGACGCAAGAGCCACATGCATACTTGATTCTTCGGTACGACCACTTCACCTTCAAACGAGGCCGGCTCAACATCGCTGACAGCTTGAGCAAGGTTATTGAAGGCAATGGATTTAATGTCGCGATCTCGGCCTGCCAATTGGGGGCCTACAAGCGATTCATGCCACCCATCATACTGATCTAGCCGTTCCTCGGGAATTGCGACGGGTTGCGCGAGAAGCGTGTGTATTATGACGCGCGTATTGGCCGCCCACTGCCTTAGCTCTTCTGTGGCGCCTTGCCGTGCTACCCAATGGCTGTCCGGGAGAGCCTTCAGGAGCCAGGTCGCCGCCGGCTCAGCAATCTCATCTGGTAACTCCGCCCAACACCGTCTGATAGCGACGACCATATTGGCCAGAGCGTTGCTGACCCAATGCATTTCACGCGGTAAATCAATTGCATGGCGAATGAGCGGAAGATGAATGGAGTTGACTATTTCCCGTATCGCCCGGGGCGGATCGTTCTTCCAGTCACCTTGTGCTGCAGCCTGTACGATCTCGTCCGCATCGACGGGAATGAAGCTCACGCCGCAAGCCCGTAGTTTGGTCCTCGCAGCCAACCTCCTGCTGGGTTCGATTAGCTCCTTACGTGCCAGTTCATCAATCACGTCCAAAATCGTGAAGAGCGGGCGACTTTGCCCCATCCGATCAGTGATGCCCGCCTCTCTCGTAAACATGCGTTCCGCTGACACAAGCGCGTCGTATTTTGATGCATCGGAAAGCAAAGCGATGATTGGGCTTGGCCCTAAACTGCCATCCAGCTCGGCCTCGGCCCCGTCCCGACGGAACCCGCCATGGGTTATTCGACCGGCGGCAGTGGCCGCGACCAGCTTTTCCCGGAAACCTTCGATGGCCTCCAAGGTATTCCGCGACGCTTGCCATTCACGTATTTCGTCATCGATGGCCCTTTCTGTAACGTCGGTGACGACGAGTTGAGCGCCCGCCATTATCAGCGTCGTCAAAACCCGCGCATTTTCGAGGCCATTCAGAGCGACAATGTTGAGCAGTATGGGCCGCGAAAAATCGACAGTCATTTCCGATGGCCATCGCATCGCACTGCTACCAAGCATGGTCCGGGCCGCATTCGCAGAAGCGGTGTCCAATTCCCCCCCATTTTCCAACACGTCTATGACGCCAGCTGGGGAGACGATCTCGGCGCTAATTTCGGTGAGATCCATCGTCCGCTCGCCGAATGACCCCGGCTCGTGAATGGGGAAGTCATGCACGTAACGCGAATTTGTCTGTGCGGCGAACAGTAGCTCACCTCGGTCGCCATCATCACAATCAGGTAGTTTGATCACATTGATTTTGTTGGCGGTTATAAGTGCCTTCAGCCGATCCGCCTGTTGGAAACGGGATCTTTGGCCGCGATGAGCTCGAAAATAATCATCGAACAGGTACGGCAATGTACCAGCCGGTATCACTACCTTGCGAAAGGCTAACAGTGCTTCGTCAAGCAACCCGAGCAACTCCAGCGTCAGCAGCGACGCCAAGTCGAAAGCGACGGCGTGAAAACCTGACATGTCGCCAGCAAAACGGTTGCCGGCGATCAGTGGTAGACAGTATCTGCGCCGGGCATCGCGTTGCTCTGCATTGCGCGAGAGACGGTCAAGCAACAATTCGCTGACGGTCACGCCCAATCGCCGGACAGCCAGTTCAAACGGCACCTGTCCAGCCAGCATCATGCGATCAAGCTCGATGGCCTGCGCCTGCCGGTCTTTGATCATCTCCACGACTTCGCGGAGTTCGCCTTGCTGCACTGGACCGTTGGCATCCGAAAGCGCAATTGCAGTCCGGAACCAGCCGCCCGCCTCCGTTCCCCAATCAGTTCCCCTTTCGACTGCCAGTTGGAAGGCAGACAACAGTATCACTGGGTCATCGGGATTCTTATGTGCGGCTGCACGCGCCAACTGCTCTGCGATGGGGTCGTTGATTAGCTGTGCAAATTGAGCACCCTGTAGCAGTTGCAGGGCTTCTCGGTGCTCTCGTCGTTCATAGTCCTCGTTTGCAAGCTTCCCAAGGTCGCCCCAGCGCCCACTTTCAAGTGCTACGTTTATCTCAAGCTGACGCAGGCCTTGGTCGTGCGGCAGCCGCGCGCGCAATTCAGTGGTCCGCCTCCTGGCCTCGTCAAGCTGGCCGGCACGAAACGCAGCCCATGCCCTGTGCCTCAGGATATCGTCACTGGCTTCGCCAGCATCCCCAATCTCGGTGAGAAGCAGGTCCAGTTCCCGATCCCGCTGTGCGTTGAAAAGAGCGGTGGCGGCACGAATGGTCTCTTCAATGCGATGCCGCCTCTGCCAATGCTTGATCGCAAACTCACCGAGCTCAGGATGGTTTGCAACAATCATTGCTTCAACTAAGTTGGAGAGGTCTCCATCAGTATCAGAAATTTCAAAGGCTTTACGCCACTGGGCTACGGGTAGCGCACCGTTCTCAACTTCGACTAGTATAGCCTCTAGGCGCGCAACAGCCTCTTCTCCGAGGCGAGATTCCCATGCCTTGAGTTCAGAGCGGGCATGTGGCGTGTCGCCCGTCTTTGCGAGCAATTCTATTCGCAATCCGACTACGAATGGCAGCGGCGCTCCAGCGGCAAGCAGTGCGTCATGATAACGGTCTAGAAATAAAATGATCTCTGTCGGCGGTCGTCGCATTATCAATGGCAACGCGCCGATCAAATCATGATCAGCAAGTCCATTTAGTAATTCCTTGCGATCCAATTCGCGCTGGGCGATTTCGATACCAAAATTTAGCCCAAATACCACAGCAATTGACGCAAAAAGGATGCTATTATCTGGCTCTTCACATTTAGTTTGTAGCTCACTTACTGCTGCAATGAACTGATTTTCGTCCGTATTCAAAAGTTCTAAATATAATCGCTGAGCATCAAACCAACAGGTAACCCTTGGTTCAAGGTCGGAAATTCGATGACGGAATTCGGCCAGAGCTGAAAGAGCCGCCATTCGCAATCTCAAACCTTCAGCATCAGAACGCAAATCATGAGGCTTAGGAAGATAGGAGTCTCCGCCAATCATCCTGGTGCGTTCGTTCGCTGCTGGAATCATAAGTGCGATTCGAAGTCGCATTAAACTGTAGGGAATTGTCGGATTTTCTTCCTTTTGCCTTTCAGTGGCGGCGGCTAGAATCTGCTCCGCCTCTTCCCATTCATCGTTCTTCTGAAGCCAGTCGGCCACGGTCGCAATCGCGAAGCCTGTCATTGATCCGGGAGTCAGAATGCTTCGCACGTAGCCCAAACCGGCGCTTACCCCATCACGCTTCGTGAGTGCCTCACCCACCAGCATGACTGAAACACAGTCCGTTCGCGATTTGAGGAGCGTGAATACTTCGGCCAGCTGATCTCGGTTCAAAGCAATCCGCGCTAAGTCCGGAGCAAAATCATTCGCACCAGCATTCCGTGCCTCCTCAACCCAACGATCTGCCTCATCTGTACGTTTGACCCTGGCTAAGGCAGCCGCCGTCGACAGAAAAAGAGAAATGCGTAGATTATTATCGGCAGCGTGCAAGTCGCCCTTCACCACCCGCTCTGCGAACTGAACCAGTCTGTTCGGACGCTCGGCGTCAGTCAAAGCTCGCAGGCGATCTGCCTTCTCAATTTCGGGCTCGACTAGCGCACGTACAGCATCTTCAGGCGGATAGGTGCCAACCCTTAATAATTCTTCAATTTTATCAAGGCGGTCGTGAGTTTGGCTCGCTAAGAATGCTGCATTGTCAATGGCCGCGCGATCACCAAAGTTTAGCTTCGCCTCAATCGACAGCGCCACGAAAGCGACTGCTGTATCGAAAACAAACTCACCCCACCATTGTCCATCTGATGAAAAGCTCGCGAAAGACGCAGCCGCAGAATTCCGAGATTCGTCGAAAGGTTGTCCAGACAGTGCTGCTCGTGCCCCTTCGATGACCAAAGCACGCACTGCATCCTGTTGAAGCCACAGCTTCACATCAGAGTCATCAAATACGTCGGGAATATCTGAAAGCACACGCTTCAGTTTATCGGATAGAAACTGCCCTAGGCTCCCCGCGTTTTCTGAAATCAACGAAAGGGCTTCGTCAAAATGGGCTGATAACAGTTGCAGACTTTGCCCCGCTATCGCTGCTGCACCGCGCCGAGCAATCTGCGGTTTAAGCGCATCGATTGCCGGCTTTAGGGCGGCTGCAGCTGCCTTCGACCCCACCTCTCGCCAACCTATGACCACCACGTACTCCTAAGTCCGTTCGACGCTGTGAGGCCAACTTGCTGCAGCAATGCCACATGATCAACGAGGATTCCGATCGATCAACAGAATATTGGCATTCAGGATGCCAAACCCGTTCCGGGGAGCGCCGAAATTGGGCGCCGTAAGAAGCCATGATAAATGTCTGATTCCTGCAATTCGCTATCCAAAACCAGTCTTTCCGGTCAGTCCCCAATCCCGGTCATTTCGGACAAGATTTGAGCGCCTTGATTCGCAAATTTGCTTGCTGTCTGTTCACTCGGGTTTAGTTTGACGGTATGCCTGACGACCCAGAAATCGCCCACCTTAAGCGCGAGCTTGAACGGCTTAACGCTGAAAACGAAGCCCTGTGCCATGCGGGTTTTCGTGGCTCGAAGGCCGAGGCGATGCTGGCCTTTGAATATGACCGCATCCCGACCTTCCTGAAGACCCCCGGCGCGATCGGCGTCCAGCGCAAGGTCGCGACGGCACTCCTGCTCATCATCCCGGCGATGCTGGCGGTGGTTGCCGTAGTCGGCGGTATCAACGCCTATCGGGATCACGTGCGGTCGGTCGAATTTCAAAAAGCTGAGGCGAGTTTCAGCGACACAATCGAGCAGAATGTTGAAGAAGAACTCGCTCATTGATCGACTTCGCGTTTGATTTTGCTGTCCCTACTTTTGGCTTCCTTCGCACCCGCATTGAAATCAGCCTTCGCTGACCCATCCTCACGCCGCACGTCAGCCGCACCTCTATCAATGGCATCGCGAGCTTGCTGATCGCCAGGTGCGAAATGGGGTTGTTGCTCGGCGGCCGCCTGATCTTGCGTACTTGATCCCGGAGCATGTCTTGGCTGACTATGGTGCGCGTGTCCGTTATGGCTCGTCCCCGGCCCATGCGGCATATGAACCGGATCGACCCCACGAACCGCACCCATCTCCTCCGCCGGATCCCTGAGCGCCCCTTGCACACGCCCGAGATCATTCGCCGCGTATTCCTCCAGAATCCGCGAAACGATCATATTGCGGACTTCGCGCTGATGGGAGGACGGCGTGGTGCTGGTGAGCGACGGTGCGCCAAGGCCGCGGAACTCAGGCGATGCGGCCATGGTGGCATATCGGCTGGCGATGACCTGGCTCATGTCGTCAGAAATCTGGTAGCCGTTGCTGCGCGAGATCGAGGCAATGTGTTCAAGGCGGGTGCCGATATCGTCGGAGCGCGATGCCTGATGTTCGAGCGCTTGGGCCTCGGAGAAGTCGCGTTCGACAGCATGGCGCTTTTCCGAGAAATTCTCGACCCGGTGAAACGCCCCGTCACGCCAGTAACCGCCATCGGTCAGCGTAATGTCCTGCCCGTTGGCGTGATAGTGCGCGACATTGGCGCTCTGGGTTTCGGTCTGGCTATCGCTCGAGCCATGCGCTTCCTGGTCGCCAGTGGTCTTGGCCCAGGCATGATCCCACGTGCCGCTGCCTGACCCGCCCAATTCACCGCCGAGAATCTTGGCGCCGGCACCTGCCTTGAGCCCGGCGTGAAGCCCCCAGGTGTTGGTCTGTGCGTGCCCAAGTGATTTGCCGTCAGACAGTGTGTCTCCGATGCTTCGGCTCGACGCGGTCTGATGCTTGGCATCAGTACCCTGACGGTCGAACTGGGTTTCGACATTTCCACCTTGCGCGCCGCTTGCCGCTTCGCTGCCATGCGCCGAGCGGAATCCTGACGATGCTCCATCGAGCGTTCGCAGACCCTCACTCCAGCGCTGGCTCGAACTCTCGCGCAACTGGTTTGCGCGGGTGTGATACTGCGCGCCGGTATCCTGCAGATTGCCAGTAACGCTGGCGACTTCGCTGGCGGAAAAGCCGAACCGGCTGATTCCTGGCGCCGCATTGTAGACGGTCGAACCGTCGGCGGTGGTGGTGGTCACCGTGCCGTTGCCTTCGCGCATGTTCACTTGTGGAACTGTGGACGTGGCTACATTCCATGTCGGCGCGGTGTTGACCTGGTTGCCGGTCATGTTCTGGAACTGGCTGTTGCCATAGGCGTAATTGCCGGTTGTGCGTTCAACAGCTGCCGCTTCCGCCGCCTGCATCGCAGGGGCGAGCATGGCGGTGGTGTTGGACGCGATCGACAGGGCGCCTTTGGCCATGCCAGCGGCGATGACGGGAACGAACATCAGCAGATAGCCGGCCAAGGTCTCCATGTTCTGATC
>CAITOD010000470.1 GCA_903893935.1 uncultured Sphingomonadales bacterium | reverse complement strand
GCCGGTGCTGGTCCCGCTGGTCGAAAAAATCGCCGCACTCGGCTTTGACCCGCATATGCATGCCGATGGCGACGGCGCGGTGCGCAACGCGCTCGATGCGGTTGCGGCTTTGCGCAAGGCGCATCCCGATTTCGACACGCGTCCGGCGATTGCGCACGACGAAATCGTCGATCCCGCCGATTATCCGCGCTACAAATCGCTCAATGTCGTCCCCGTGCTGTCGTTCCAGTGGGAAAAACGCGCAGCCGATACCATGTCCGGCGCGCGCGATCAGATGGGGCCGGAACGCTTCGCGCGGCTGGAACCCTCGGGCTATCTCGTCGAGGCCGGTGCACCGATCGCCTATGGCAGCGATTGGCCGGTCGATCCGCTCGACGAATGGTTTGCGCTCAAAGTCGGCGTTACCCGTCGCAACGACCCGGGCGCTGGGCCCGATTACGTGGCACCTTTGCCCGGCCCCGGGCTGACCGTGGCGCAAGCCGTCCACGGCATCACCACCGGCGCGGCCTATGAAATGCGCGAGGAAAAAGTCGCCGGCTCGCTCGAACCCGGCAAATTCGCCGATCTGATCCTGATCGATCGCGACATCTTTCACGGCGACCCGGCCGATATTGCCGGGACCAAAGTGCTGCTCACGATGGTCGGGGGCAAAGTGGTCTATCGGGCCGAGCCGAAGTAACGTCAGACGCGCGGCGCGTCCTTGCGAACGGTCAAGGCGGCGGTTGCGTTCGCGGCCACTTGCAGCAAGGCTTCGCGACCGGCGCGCGCGCGGGCCAGCGCCATCATGCCGAGCGTGGTGGCAGCGAGCGCGCATGACGCGGCAACCGGGTCGGCGTCGGCGCGAAAATCGCCCTGGCGCTGGCCGCGTTCGATCTCGTGCTGGAACCAGTTGCGCACTTCTTCGACATGCGCGTCGGCCATTGCCAGCGTTTCCGGCGCATGCGCAAAGCGTTCCATGATCGTGTTGCAGATCAGGCACCCCTTGCGATCGGGGTCATCGGCGAGCGCCCCGGCAAAGGCGACCATCCACCAGTCGATTGCCGCTGCACCGGCAAGCTCGGTCGGGATCATGGTGCGAAAGCCCATCGCATAGCGTTCGAACACGCGGCGGAAGAGGTCGTTCTTGTCTTTGACAATGGCATAGATGCTGCTCGCACCCAGCCCGGTCGCTTCATAGATATCGGCCATCGAGGTCGCGGCGAAGCCGCGCCGCCAGAACACGTCGAGCGAACGATCGAGAAACGCTTCGATATCAAAACTGCGCGGTCGCGCCATTGTTTGCGGAACTCCTGAAAGGGCAGCGGACCTGGGGTTCGATAAACGATGAACCACGGCCGATGAACGACGAATTGCAGCACAATTTCGGCTTGACCATTTCTGTAACGGTCATTACCGTAACGCCTGTTACACAATCATGTCATGCCACACCGGCTTCCCCTCCGCCAGCCCCAGCAAGGCCCGATCAAAGGAAAATCTGATGGCTCGATTTGTCACCGCCTGCATCGTGCTGCTCGCTGCTGCCAGCCCGGCCGCTGCGCAGACTTCGGGGTCCTATTACCACGCCGTGCTCAAGGCGGGCGCCGCGCCGCACGATGTCGTGTCGAGCGAAGTGGTATGGCACGGGCATGACAACATGCTCGATGCGCCCGAAGCCGGCGACGTCGCCAAGCGCGTCTGCGCCATCCTCGCCCAACGGATCGGCGCAATCGCCCAGTTTTCGGCCGGCGGCAAGGATAT
>CAITOD010000469.1 GCA_903893935.1 uncultured Sphingomonadales bacterium | reverse complement strand
GTCTTTGGTATAGCCGGCGCCGCCCAGCGCCTGCACCGCTTCGCCGGCTGTGCGAAACGAATTTTCGCTCGCCAGCAGGATCGCACCCGCCGCGTCGAACCGCGTGGTCTGGCCGCGGTCGCAGGCGCCGGCCACCGCGTAGACATAGGCGCGCGCCGATTGCAGCGCGACATACATGTCGGCGACTTTGGCCTGCATCAGCTGGAACGTGCCGACCGGCTGGCCAAACTGGCGGCGTTCGCGCACGTAAGGGATCACCGTGTCGAGGCAGGCCTGCGTGATGCCGAGCGAAATTCCTGCCAGCACCACGCGTTCGTAATCGAGCCCGCTCATCAGCACGCCGACCCCGCCATGGAGCGGCCCCATCACCGCGTCTTCGGGCACGAAGCAATCATCGAACACCAGTTCGCCAGTGGGCGATCCGCGCATGCCGAGCTTGTCGATTTTCTGCCCGATCGAAAATCCGGGCACGCCCTTTTCGATCAGGAACGCAGTGATCCCGCGCGAGGCCGCTTCGGGCGCGGTCTTGGCATAGACCACCAGCGTGTCGGCTTCGGCGGCATTGGTGATCCAGTATTTGGTGCCGTTGAGCCGAAACCCGCCGGGCACCGTATCGGCGCGCAGCTTCATGCTCACCACATCGCTGCCCGCGCCGGATTCGGACATGGCGAGCGCGCCGACATGTTCGCCGCTGATCAGGCGCGGCAGATATTTGGCTTTCTGTTCGGGCGTGGCCCAGCGGCGGATCTGGTTGACGCACAAGTTCGAATGCGCGCCATACGAGAGGCCCAGGCTGGCACTCGCGCGGCCGATCTCCTCAAGCGCCACGACATGGTCGAGATAGCCGAGGCCGAGCCCGCCATCGGCTTCATCAACGGTCAGTCCGTGCAGGCCGAGCGCGCCCATTTCGGTCCACAGTTCGCGCGGAAAACGGTCTTCGGCATCGATTGCCGCAGCGATCGGCGCGATGCGTTCGTCGGCAAAGCGCGCGACCGTCTCGCGCAGCATCACGGTCTGCTCGGACAGGCCGAAATCGAATTCTGGCGTCGCGCGCATGGCATCCTCTGGTCTGGTAGCGTTTTTTCAACCTCCATCGGGCTTTACTGCAACCCGCGCCGCGCCGGAAATTGAAAATAACAGGACATTCAAATCGCATTTTTCCGTGATAAAGCGCCCATGCCATGACTGCCGTTCCCGATCGACGCCTGTTTCTGAAGCGCATTGCCGGTGCCGGCGCGATGGCGCTTGCGCTGGGCGAGGGGCTGGGCGCGCTTCCCGAAGCCTCGCCGCGCGCGCAAGCCGCCGAATTCGTCTCGCGCCGCCCGGCCCCGCGCGACCGGCGCTTTGTCAGCCCGGCGGTCGAGGCCGAAATCGCACGCGTCAGCGCGCAGATTGCCGATCCTGAACTCGCCTGGCTCTATGCCAATTGCTATCCCAACACGCTCGATACCACCGTCGAAATCGGCAGCGCGGGCGGGCGGCCCGATACGTTCATCCTCACCGGCGATATTCCGGCGATGTGGCTGCGCGATTCTTCGGCGCAAGTCTGGGGCTATCTGCATCTTGCCAAGGCCGATCCGGCGCTGCAGCGGCTCTATCGCGGGCTGATCGGGCGGCATGCGCGCTCGATCCTGATCGATCCTTATGCCAATGCTTTCGCGCGCGATCCCGGCGCGGCCAAATCGCCGCTGTGGTGGGTCTCGTCGGATGCGACCGCTATGCGCCCGGGGGTTGCCGAGCGCAAATGGGAGATCGATTCGCTGTGCCACCCGGTGCGGCTCGCCTATGGCTATTGGCGCGCGACGGGCGATACCGTACCGTTCGACAGCGAATGGCACCGCGCAGCGCAAGTGATTGTCGCCACATTGCGCACCGAGCAGCGCAAGGACGGCACCAGTCCCTACCGTTTCCAGCGCACCACGCCCAATCCGATCGACACCGTGATGCTGGGCGGGATGGGCGCACCGACGCGCAAAGTCGGGCTGATCCATTCGATGTTCCGCCCTTCGGACGATGCCTGCGTCTATCCCTTCCTGATCCCGGCCAACCTGTTTGCGGTGCAGGCGCTGCGCTGGCTGGCCGAACTGGCTGGTAGTGTGCTCCACGATGCCACGCTGGCGAACAGCGCGTCGGCGCTGGCCGACGATGTCGCGGGCGCGCTCGCGCGGCACG
>CAITOD010000468.1 GCA_903893935.1 uncultured Sphingomonadales bacterium | reverse complement strand
CTGGCAACTGCATCGGCATCGCCCGGGGTCAGCAGAAAGGTCGGATGCGCGGTAAACACCGCATGAAGCAGCGGGCGTTCCCAGCGGCGGCGGAATTCGGAAAAGCCGTCTTCTTCCTGCAACAGCGCGACAATCCGGTCGAGATTGGCCTCGGGCTCGGTCGGTGCGACCAGCCCGCGCAGCCGCGCCGCGCGCGTCTGCAAAGCCTCGCATTCGAGCTCCGCCACCAGCCGCGCGATCGCGTCAAGATCGATCGCGCCCGCTTCGAGCTGGCGCGACAAGTCGTGGCTCAGCTGGAACACCGGGTTGAACAGCGGGGTTTCGGCCGTGCGCGCATGCAAGTGCTGCAACCGTTCGCGCAAAGCTTCGACTGTGGTCATCATCGCTGTTATCCTCTTTGCGCGCCGTCTGGTCGGCTGAGTCTATGATCGAAGCGCCGATGCCGCGCGTGCCGCGGCTTCGATTGCGGCTTCATCGGGCGCGCCTTTGCCCACCAGCCAGCTGCCACCGACGCACAGCACCGGATCGAACGCCAGCCAGTCCGCCGCCGTTTGCAGGTTGATCCCCCCGGTCGGGCAAAACTTCGCCTGGTGAAACGGCGCCGCGAGCGCTTTCAACGCGGGCAGGCCGCCCGATGTCGCCGCGGGAAAGAACTTGAAATGCGCCAAACCCAGATCGAGCCCGGTCATGATATCGGCGGCATTGGCAGTGCCCGGCAGAAACGGAATACCCGCCGCCAGCGCCGCCTCGCCCAGCCGCCAGGTCAGCCCCGGCGAGACGATGAATTCCGCCCCGGCATCGATTGCCGCGGAAAGATCATCCGGATTGGTCACTGTCCCCGCCCCGACGATCGCGCCTTCAACCTCGCGCATGGCGCGAATTGCGTCGAGCGCTGCCGGTGTCCGCAAAGTCACTTCCAGCACGCGCAAACCGCCGGCGACCAGCGCGCGCGCCACCGGCAGTGCGTGGCTCGCGTCCTCGATCACCAGCACCGGAATGACCGGCGCCGCGCGCATGATGGTTTCAATCGGCTGCATGGCTTCCTCGCGTGACTATGGACGCCGGAACCTAGCCTGCAAGACCTTATTGTGCAGCCGCAAACACGGCCGCCGCATACTTATTAACGAGGGTGGGGTTCTGGCGCGCGTGGCTTCAAACCGCCGAGCTCAGGACCCTTTCGCCGCCGCGATAGGCGTCGAACACCGCCGCGATCGAGCGTGCGTAAGGCACGCTGCCGCGTTCGAGGTGCAAATGCCCGGCGTCCCAGCGGATCAGCCCGCGTTCGGCGAACGGGGCCAACCGCGCGGCGGTGGCCATGCGCAAGTCTGCTTCGATGGGCGCCTTGCCCTGGCACAGCAGCGCTTCGATCAGCGCACCACGGCGGCGGTCTTCATTGTTGCGGCGCACGCCACGCCGGCCGGTCAACTGTCCGGCGCCGCTCAGCATGCGGTAGCGACCGGCATTCTTTTCGTTCTGCACGAACGCGGTGTCGAACTTGCTGATTGCGCTCGCGCCGAGCCCGATCAGCACGGGCGCCTGATCGTCGGTAAAACCCTGGAAATTGCGCCGCAAACCGCCCGCCAGCGTGGCCTGCGCAAGCGCGTCGCCGGGCAGCGCGAAATGGTCGAAGCCGACCGGCTGATAGCCGGCATCGACCAGCCGGGCATGGCCTTCGGCGGCCATGCGGAACCGCGCACGCTGATCGGGCAGCGCACTGGCGTCGATCCGCCGCTGGCGCGCGATCATGTGCGGCACATGCGCATAGCCGAACAGCGCAATGCGGTCGGCGCCGAGCGAAACGGCTTCGTCGAGCGTTTCGGCCAGCACCGTGTCATCCTGCAACGGCAGGCCGGTCATCAGGTCGAAATTGATCGAGCTCACCCCGCTTTTGCGCAAGCCCGCCACCGCCCGCGCGATGTCGTCGCGCGGCTGGACCCGGCCGATCGCCGCCTGCACGCGCGGATCGAATGTCTGCACGCCGAGGCTCGCCTTGATAATGCCGATCCCGCGGATCGCGGTCAGCCAGGCCGGTGACAGGCTGCGCGGGTCGAGCTCGATCGAAAGCACCGGCCAGGGCACGCGGAAATTGACCAGCAGCGCATCGACCAGCCGCACCATGTCGTGCGGCTGGATCGCATTGGGGCTGCCCCCGCCAAACGCGATCCGCGCCACCCGAACCGACGGATCGAGCAGACGCGAAACACTGATGATTTCGGCATGCAAGGCATCGAGATAGCTGGCCAGCCGGTCTGCCCGGTTGGCCGCCGCCGTGTTGCAGCCGCAATACCAGCAGATTTCGTGGCAGAACGGGATGTGGATATAGAGCGAAACATCGCCGCGCACCGCCATCAGCGCGTCGCGCTGTACTTGCTCGAGATTGTCGTCGCCGAATTCGGCCGCCGTCGGGTAACTGGTGTAGCGCGGTACCGCTTGCGCCAGCAATTCGGGGTAATAGGCCCAGTCGGCGAAATGGTCATGCGGCATCGTTGTCATCCTCTCCGCCGCAACCGCTATCGGTTTCGATCTTCTTGCGCATTGCGCTGTGGCAAATTTTACAACATGGCGCGCCGCCCGGTTCGTCGGTCTTGCCGGGCAGCCGGATCGGCACGGCGTGGCCGTTGAACTCGCCGCAGATGGGCACCAGCATAAAGCGCGCCGCAGGTGCGACCGGTGCCGACATCTGCACGAGTGCAACCAGCGCGGGGGCGCCCACGATCCAGGCCCGCCCGGCGATCACGGTTCCACCTCGTCTTCCTCGATCAGGATGCGCGCTGCTGCCCCGTCGAGATCGCTGAACTGCCCGCGGCGCAAGGCCCAGAAAAACGCGACGAGCCCGATCAGCCCCATGAACAGCGCAATCGGGATCAGCAGCGCGAGCGAGGTCATCGGGGTGTCCTTGCCAGCCGCAGCGAATTGGCGATCACCACCAGCGAGGATGTGCTCATGGCCACGGCCGCCACCAGCGGCGTGACCAGACCCGCCATGGCGAGCGGCACCGCCAGCAGGTTATAACCGATCGCCAGCGCGAAATTCTGCCACACCACGCGCATTGTGGCGCGCGCAACCGCGATCGCGCGCGGCAGCGCGAGCAGCGAATCGCCGGTAAACACGAAATCCGCCGCCTGCCGCCCGACATCGCTTGCGGTGCCCGGCGCAATCGAAGCATCGGCCGCCGCCAGCGCGGGGCCGTCGTTCATCCCGTCGCCCACCATCAGCACTTTGGCCCCGCCCCGCTGCAACATGGCAATCGCCGCCTGCTTGTCGGCAGGGCTGGCCACTGCGCGCGCCGGGAGGCCGGTCGTTCGCGCGATTTCGGCCACTGCGGCGGCGTTGTCGCCCGACAGGATCGCGCACGGCACATGCATTGCAGCAAGCCGCGCGAGCGCTTCGCACCAATCGGGCCGCAAATGGTCGGCAAAGCGGATCACCCGCACCGGCTCCCCGGCAATCGACAATGCGGCGGCCATGCCGTCTGCGCGCGCCGGGCGGCCCAGCGTGACCAGTTGCCCGCCGTACCGCGCCGACAGACCGCTGCCGACGGTTTCGACAACATCAGTCAGCGGCACCGTGCGCATATCGCGCGCCGCGAGCGCCTGCGCCAGCGCCAGCGACAAGGGATGCCGGCTGTGGCTGGCAAGCGACAGCGCGATCGCGGCTTCGTTCTGGCCGAGCGCATCGAGCGAGGCCGGATCGGGCTGCGCGCGGCCATAAGTGAGCGTACCGGTCTTGTCGATCAGCGCGCGGTCGACCGTGGCCAGCCGTTCGAGCGCCGATCCGTCCTTGACCAGAATCCCGCGCCGCATCAGCGCACCCGCCGCCACCACTTGCGCCACCGGCACCGCCAGCCCCAGCGCGCACGGGCACGTGATTATCAGCACCGAAATCGCGATCACCAGCGCATGATGCAGCCCCGCCCCGGCCAGCAGCCAGCCGATCAAAGTCAGCGCGGCCAATGTGTGCACCGCCGGCGCATAGAGCCGCGAGGCGCGATCGGCGATCCGCACATAGCGCGACCGCCCCTGGCCCGCTGCCGCCATCAGCCGCGCGATTTCGGCCAGCGACGTGTCCTCGCCGCACGCAGTCACGCGCACATCGACCGGATTGTCGAGATTGAGCGTGCCGGTCAGCACAGCCTGGCCGGCATCGGCGGGCACCGGCACGCTTTCGCCGGTCAGCAGCGACTGGTCGAACCGGCTCGCCCCGCGCACGATCGTGCCATCGGCGGCGATCCGTTCGCCCGCCGCCACGCGCATCACCATGCCCGGCACGAGATCGGTCGCGGCGAGCCACGCGGCCGCACCGTCGGCGGCGATCACCGTGGCCCCGCCCGGCGCCTGCCGCAGCAGCGCATCGACCCCGGCGCGTGCGCGGTCGCGCATCATGGCATCGAGCGCACGGCCGGCCAGCAGAAACAGCAGCAGCATCAGCGTGCCGTCGAACCAGGCTTCCTTGCCGCCGGTGACCGTCTCGTAGAACGACAGCGCGGTGGCGAGAATCACGCCGATCGTGATCGGCACGTCCATATTGGTCGAAAAGTGCCGCACCGCGCGCCACGCCGAGGCAAAGAACGGCTGCCCGGCATAGAGGATCGCAGGCACGCCGATCGCCGCCGACAGCCAGTGAAACAGCGCGCGCGTCGCACCATCGGCGCCCGACCACACCGACACCGACAACAGCATGACATTCATGCAGGCAAACGCCGCCACGGCCAGTGGTGCCAGCAATGGCCGCACGGCAGAAACCGGCTCGGCGCTCTCGGCGCGCGGCTGCGCCTCGAAACCGACGTGCGCAAGGCTTGCCACGAGATCGGGGACCGTCACCGCCGGATCGTGCACGACCGCGACTTGCCGCGCGGTCAGATTGACCCGCGCGCTCGCGACACCGGCGATCTGGCCCAGCGTGCGTTCGACTTTGGCCATGCAACCGGCACAGTGCATCGCCGGCACCACCAGCACGGACTGCGTCCGCGCCGGTGCGACCGCGCAATCCTGTACCGCCGCACGGGTCATTGCCCGGCGACTTCGCCAAGGTGACGCCAGGTGCGCCCTTGCGCGTGCGCCAGCAGACGCACTTGCCAGCGGCCGGCGGGCAGCGTGGCGCGATAGACGCCGGGTTGCACTTCGGCGAAGCGCAGAGCGAGATCGGTGGTGGCGCCCAGCGGATGCGTGGCATCGCCGCTGAGTTCGGCCCCTGTCATCGGCTTGCCGGCGCGGTCGTGCAGGACAACCGTCAGCGCCTCGCCCGAGCGACTGATCGCGGCCTGCCAGCCTAGCGCGCGTTCGGCTTTGGCCTCATCGAGCCAGGCGTTGAAGCGCTGGCTGGCGTCGTAGGAATTTTCAACCACTTCGCCGCTGAAAGTCGACACCGCGAGCCGCGCCATTTCGACATTGACCACCAGCACCACGCCGAAAAAGGCCACGAAAATCGCGAACATGTGCCAGCCGGTAAAGCGGGGCCGGGTAAGCGTCTGCTGGGTCATTGGCCGGTTCCTGTTGCGGTGGAAAAAGTCGACCGGGCGACATCCTGCCCCGGATCGCGATCGGTTGCGCGCAGTTCAAACGCCAGCGGACCTGGCGGCGTGCCCTTGGCGCCGAGCATATAGAGCCGCAGCCGCAAAGTGGTGTCGGCCGGAACCGTCATTGCCAGGCTGCCGCGCGCGAGGTGTTCGTCCATGTCGTCGGTGTAGATCAGCGCCTGCGGAACGCCGCTGGCG
>CAITOD010000467.1 GCA_903893935.1 uncultured Sphingomonadales bacterium | reverse complement strand
TGGCCACCGCGCTCACCGCGCTGCCGCTGGTGCTGGCGTTTGTGGCCGGGCGCGGCGGACGGCTGCTGCATCCGCTGTATTATTGGGGCACGGTCGCCGTGATCCGCACGGCGGGAACTTGCGCGGGTGACGCGCTGGCGCATCTGCTTGGCGGGGGTGACAATGTCCTGCCTTCGACCCTTGCCACCGGCGCTGTGTTTGCAACGGCGGTGATCGTGTTCTATGCGGTGCCGCCACGCCTGCGCAGCGCTCCTGTTTGAACGATACCGGAGGCGGGCGTTCCATTTGCCGACGATTAACGCGCTTGCCGCTGCGCCAGTGCCAGCCGCGCGATTTTCGAGCCGACGCGGTGTGGTGATTGAAACACTGCCTCCCCTGATTGGGAAGTGCGTGGTCGGGATTGCGTCGATCCTCTCTCGCAGAGCACTTCAGTCCACGACGGAAGGCCCGAACGAGACCCGCCGTTGGAGGGATTGCAGGATGAGCGATGATGATGAGCGCGCGCGGTGGTTCCGGCGCGAGGTCTTGCCGCTGCAACCTCGGCTCAAGAGCATTGCCCGTCGCTTCATGCGTGCATCGGCAAAAGATCCCGACGATCTGGTTCACGATGTGCTGTTGCGCATGTTCACGCTCGATCGCTGGCGCGCGGTCGATCGGCCGCTTTCCTATGCCGCACAGACTTTGCGCAATCTCGTGCTCGCCGAAGTGCGGCACAGGAAGGTTGTCCCGATCGTGCCCTTGCCCGCGCTTGAATGGGCGGAACTGGCGGATGACAGGCCGGGCGCGGATCGTGAGGCCGAAGCGCGCGATGATCTGCGATTGCTGCAGGAGCTGATCGACGCCTTGCCGCCGCAATGCCGGCGGGTGGTGACACTGAAGAAAATTCATGGACTATCCAATGCCGAGATAGCGGAAACGATGGGTCTGAGCATCTCTACGGTCGAGAAGCACCTTGTGAAGGGATTGCGAACGTGTTTGCAGCAATGGAGCGTCGGTACCGCCGCGCCGTCGGACGAGGACTGCAATTCGCATGACCGATCGCTCGCTGATCATGGACGAGGCCGCGCTTTGGGTCGTACGCATCAGCGATAATCCGGATTCGTCCACGCATGCGGCGTTTGACGCCTGGCTGGCGCAAAGTCCGGAACATCGCATGTGCTACCAGATTGCGCTGGCCGGCTGGGAGCGTCTGGACGGCCTCGGCAGTCTGCGGCTTGAGCCCGCAGACGACAGGATTGCCTTCACCCCCGCACCACCCCGGGCGCGGCGCCATCTGGCATGGCCCCGTGCGCTGGCACTCGCCGCCAGCCTCGCTGCGGTCATCATCGTGCCGATCGCCTTGCTGGTTCGCGGTGAACCGGCGCTGGCCTATTCCACGCGGCCTGGCGAGCATCGCGAAATCCGGCTTGCCGACGGATCGCGTGTCGAACTCAATTCCAACAGTGCCATTGTCGTCCGGTTCGGGCACCATGTCCGTGAAGTCGATCTGGTTCGTGGCGAAGCCGCGTTTCATGTGGCAGCCGCATCGAGGCGGTTTGAAGTCCATGTCCGCCATACGGTTGTGGACATGACGTCGGGCGAAATCGGCGTTCGACTGGATGCAGACGGCCCGCGCGTGACGGTTGCCAAAGGGCTGGTCGAACTGTCGGGCGCAGATGCGCAAGTCGGTCCCGGCAATCTGCAACTGGGTGCCAACACGATTGTCAGGGTCAGCCCCGACGCCCTGGAAGTGCAGCATTTGCCCGCCAGTGAAGTCACTCGCCAGCTGACCTGGCAAAGCGGATTGTTGCAATTTGACGGGCAAACGCTGGTCGAAGCGGTGGCTGATTTCAATCGTGCCAATCGGCGGCAGATCCGCATTGGTGATCCGGTGGTCGGTCAAATGCATATCGGGGGCCTGTTCCATACCGACGATATCGACGGGTTTGCCGATGCTGTTGCTGTGACCTTGCCGGTAGCGGTCCACCACCAGCCCGATGGCACGATCGAACTGGACCAGCGTCGCTCCCTGCGGTGAAATATTTTTTTGCGCACAATGGCGGGATCGCCTGATCCGGACATCTCTTCTGGT
>CAITOD010000466.1 GCA_903893935.1 uncultured Sphingomonadales bacterium | reverse complement strand
TGTGCATCCAGACCGGCCCGATCGGGCTGCCGCAGGTGACCGACCTTGCGCGACGGTTTGCCAACGTGAACATCATTCTCGACCACCTCGGTCGTCCCGACGTGCTCGATGGTTCGCCTTATGCCAATGCCGCATCGCTGTTCGAGCTGGCCGCCCTGCCCAACATCTACCTCAAGCTCACGCCGCGGATTTTCGGCGACGTCAAGAAAGGTGCAGCAAGCGCGGAAACCTTCTTCCCCAAAGTAATCGAAGCGTTTGGCGCCGATCACTGCGCCTGGGGGTCGAATTTTCCGACTTCGCCGGGCACGATGCTGGAAATCCTGCAAACCGCGCAAGCCGGCCTTGCCGCACTGTCCGACGACGATCGCGCCTGGGTGTGCGGCAAGACCGCCGCGCAGCTTTATCCGGCACTCGCATGACCGAAATCCCGCCACGCAGCGCTCTTGCCAACTGGGCCCTGCTCGGCCTGCTGACGCTCGGCGTGCTGATCTCGTTCGTCGATCGCACCAGTATCGGCGCGGCGATTGCCGACAAGGGCTTTGTCGCACAGTTCCACTTGTCGAAAGTGCAAAGCGGCTGGCTGTCATCGCTGTTCTTCTGGTCTTATGGCATTGCCCAATTGCCGATGGGCTGGGCGGTTGACCGCTACGGATCAAAGCGGCCCTATGCGCTGTTCTTTGCCGGCTGGTGCGTGATCACCGCGCTGACCGGGCTGATCAATGTGCTGATGGTGCTGTTTGCCGCGCGACTGCTGGTCGGCGTGGCGGAAGCGGTAGTGATCCCCGCCTCGTATCGCTGGATCCGGCACAATTTCGACGAGCGCAACAGCGGCTTTGCGGTCGGGCTGTTTGCCATGGGCAACAAGTTCGGACCCGCAATCGGCACACCGGTGTCGGCCTGGCTGATCGTGCATCACGGCTGGCACGCGGTGTTTTTCGCGATGGCGGCCGTCGGCACGGTCTGGCTGCTGGGCTGGATCACGCTGGCACCCGATGATCTGCCCCCGGTTGAGGTGCGCGCTGCGATCAAGCGTCATGGCACCGGGCTGACGCTTGGCGCCGCACTGCGCAATCCCGTGGTGCTGGGCAGTATGATCACCAATTTCTGCTACGGCTATTTCACGTTCTATTGCATGATCTGGATGCCTTCGTATCTGGTCGAAACGCGGCACCTGTCGTTGCAGACTTCAGGGATCTACACCTTCTTCAGCTTTGCCGGAATTGCGCTGATGGCCGCGTTCGGCGGCTGGGCGGCCGACCGCATCATCGCGCGCGGCGCAGACGCGGTGTTCGTGCGCAAGGCGTTCATGATCGCCGGGTTTGTCGGCGCCAGCACGGTGATTTTCGGCGTCTGGGCGACCTCGCTTGAAATGGCGCTGTTCTGGAATGTCGCCTCGCTCACCCTGCTTGGCCTCACCACCGCCAACAACCTGACACTGTGCCGGCTCACCCTGATCCCCAAGCCGGCGATCGGCCTGGTCACCGGCATCCAGCAGGTCGCCACCAGCCTGTCGGGCGGGGTTGCGGCAAGTTTGTCGGGATGGCTGCTTCATGTCAGCGGCGGCTATGGCGCGCCGATGGCAGTGATTTTCGTGTTCCTCGTGATTGGTGCGCTGGCAACGATCGGGCTGTTGCGGCCCGAATGGGCGCCGCGCCTGTCACCGCTCTCGCAAGGTACTGACTGACATGGCAAAGATCGTATTCGGCATGGCGGTGCCGCACAGCGGCATGCTGGGCCAGGCGCCCGAAGACTGGCTCAAGAACGGCGAGCGCGATCGCAAGAACCCGGCGCTGTGGTATCGCGGCCGCACCTGGACTTACCCCGAGCTGGAGGCCGAGCGCGGCGCCGCGTTTGCCCCGTTCCTGACGCTGGAAGAGCGCACCGCACGCGCCGCGCGCTGCCGCGCCGCGCTCGACGAAATGGCAGCGGCCTATGCCCGCGCCCATGTCGATGTCGCGATAATCCTGGGCAAGGACCAGAAGGAAATCTGGCCCGACCAGTCGCCATCGATCACCATCTACACTGGCGCCGAAGTACACAACGGCCCGCCGCAGCGCGATGTCTATGCCCCCGACACCCATGTCGTGCACCAGGCGCACCCGGCGTTTGCGACGTATTTGATCGAGGCTTTCCAGCGCGAAGGGTTTGACCTCAACGACCTGCAGGCCTGGCCAGAAAACGTGTGGATGGCCGAGCGGCAGGGCTACAAACCCGACTATCCGGTTGTTCCCCATGCCTACAGCTTTGTCTATCACCAGATCATGGGCGACAACCCGCCGCCGCACGTGCCGGTGCTGTTCAACCTGTTCTATCCGCCGACCCAGCCGTCGATGAAACGCTGCATCGAATTCGGCCGCGTGCTGCGCGAAGCCGTGGCGGCCTGGCCCGAAGACTTGCGCGTGGCGGTAATCGCCTCGGGCGGCCTCACGCACTTCGTCAACGACGAGGAATTCGACCGCGATGTGATGGGCAGGTTGGCCGCCTATGACTACGACGGCCTCGCCGCGATCCCCGACACTTATTACCAGTCGGGCACATCCGAAGTGAAAATCTACAGCGTGGTGATGATGGCGCTGCAACCGACCGGCGCGCAGATGACGCTGGTCGATTACGTACCCTGCTGGCGGACCGAGGCGGGCACGGGTGAAGGCATGGGCTTCATGTACTGGAACCCCGACGCGCCGCTGTCCGCATAAATCCAAACGAAAGCATCCAAACCATGTCCGACAAACGACTAAACGGTGTGATCCGTGCCTTCGAAAGCGGCAAGATCGCCTTTTCCTGCTTCATGAAGCTCGACAAGCAGGCCGCGATCGAAATGACCGACGCCCCCTATGACGGGGTGATCTATGAAATGGAGCACAACCCCTACGACGTGGCAGCACTCGGGGATTGCCTGCAATACATGCTCAACCGCAAGGCGATTGCCGCCTCGGGCTCGATTGCGCCCAGCGTCACGCCGCTTGCACGCATCCCCGCCAATGGCGTCGAAATGAACCAGTTCCAGGCCAAGCAAGTGCTCGATCGCGGCGTCTATGGCGTGATCTGGCCGCATGTGTCGACCGTGGAACAGGCCTACAACGCCGTTTCCGCCTGCCGCTATGGCCGGCCGAAGAACGCACCG
>CAITOD010000465.1 GCA_903893935.1 uncultured Sphingomonadales bacterium | reverse complement strand
GTGCTGGCGCTCGAATGGGTGGCAGAGCGGCATGCGGGCTGGCGCCTGACCTGGCGCGAGTTTCTGACCGACGCGTTCTACGTCGCGCTCGGTTTTACCGCAATCGACTGGCTGGCCAGCCATCTGGCCGATGACCCGCTCAAAGCGCTCAAGCAGTCCTGGCACATCGCCACACCATGGGCTGCGCATCTGCCCTTTCTGGTGCAAGTGGCCGCGGTGATCGTGCTGATCGAATTCGGCCAGTACTGGATGCACCGGCTGATGCACCGGGTCTATCCGCTGTGGCTGACGCATGCCCCGCACCACCACATCACGCAGCTCAACGCGATGAAAGGCTTTGTCGGCAATCCGATCGAGCTGTTTCTGATCAGCCTGAGCGTGGTCGCGCTGTTCGATTTCCAGCTTGCCGCAGTGCTGTGCGGGGTCTGCGTGCTGAGCGCGGTATCGTGCTATGCCCATGCCAATGTGCGCGCCGATCCGCCTGCGTGGTATTCATATGTGTTCACCACGATCCAGCACCACAGCCTGCACCATTCGGTGCGCTATGAAGACACGCTGTGCAATTATGCCAATTCGCTGATCCTGATCGACCGGCTGTTCGGCACGTTCCGCGCGGGCGAAAGCGCGATTGTCGGGCAGGACGAACGGCGGCGGCTGACGATCCGCGAGCAGTTCCTGTTCCCGTTCGCGCCGCTGATCGCGATGTTCAAGGCGCACCAGCAAGTCAGCCTTTGATCTGACGCCAAGCGCTGATACGCCGTCTGCATCGCACGCCCTGTTGCAGAGGTTTGATCATGCGCCGGTTCCTGTGGATTGTCCTGCTCGCCCTGTTCGCGCCGGCCGCGCTTGCCGCCCTCGCCGATCCAGCCCCCGCCGATCCCGCCTGGGTTGAGCTCGCGCCCGGCGGCAGCGTGGTGCGCGTGCTGACCGGATCGCCCGCCTGCCCGGTGCTGACGGTCGACCAGCACGCCCGCGCGATGCGCTTGCGCGCCGCGCCCGCCGATTTGCCGGCGCGCAGCAACAAGGCGCTGGTCACCGCGCCCGCCATGTTTCCCGGCCGCGTGTGCGAAGCGCGGCTGCCGCGCAGTGTGCATCACGCCAGCCTGGGCGGGCACAGGCTGCCCCTGCCCCGCGCGCAGATCGATCGCGTGGTGCTGATCGGCGACACCGGCTGCCGCCTCAAAGCCAGCGAAGCGGCGTGGCAGGCGTGCAACGACCCGGCGCAATGGCGGTTCGCCGCGATCGCTGCGCGCGCTGCCGCGCTGCACCCCGATCTCGTGCTGCATGTAGGGGACTATCTCTATCGCGAAAACCCCTGCCCGGCCGACCATCCGGGCTGCACCGGCACCGCCTGGGGCTATGGCGAAGCCGGCTGGCGCGCCGATTTCCTGACGCCCGCTGCCCCGCTGCTGGCCGCTGCGCCCTGGATCATGGTGCGCGGCAACCACGAGGAATGCGCACGCGCCGGCCAGGGCTGGTGGCGCCTGCTCGACCCGCACCCGCTCGCGGCCGGGGCCGATTGCCTCGACCCCGCCAATGACGCCACCGGCGACGACACCGATCCCTATGCGGTCCCGCTCGGCAGCCATGCGCAAATCGTGGTTGCCGACCTGATGGAACTGGCCAGCGGCAAACCCGGCGACACCGCCGTCGCCGCCCGCTTTGCGCACGACATGGCCGTGATCACCAGCCTTTCGCGCGGCGCAAAAAACACGTTCCTCACCGCGCACTACCCGTTCAACCCGGTGCTGTGGGACAAGGCCGGTGCTGTCACCACCGGCAGCAAGCCGGTAAGCGCCTACCCCGCCCCGCTCGACCATGTGCGCGCGATGTTGGCG
>CAITOD010000464.1 GCA_903893935.1 uncultured Sphingomonadales bacterium | reverse complement strand
GTCGAACCCGAAAAAACGCACCTGATGGCGCCGCGCGTGCCCGGACGGATCGATCAGCCAGACGCTGGCCATGTCGCTGCCGGCGTCGATCAGCGCTTCGGCGGGAATGCGTTGTTGTGCGGTTGTTTGCGCTGCGCCTGCAAATGCGACGGCCACCGGGCTGCCGCTGGCAAGCGCCAGCGGCGCGCCCAGCCGGACTTCGACCGCGACCAGCCCGCTGTGCGGATCGGCGCCGGCGGCAATGCGCCAGACGTGCGCTGCAACCGGGCTGGCGCCCCCGGCCGCCCAGACTTGCGCGGCCTGTCCGCGCGTCAGGTGCGCGGCGATTTCGGCGGGCACATCGGCCACCGCGAGCAAGGGCGAGGCGCGATCGGCCACGCGCACCACGGTCTGCCCGGGTGCCACGGTTTCGCCCTGTTCGGCTGTGCGCGCCAGCACCAGCGCTGCAAACGGTGCGCGCAACCGGGTCGACGCGAGATCGTAGCGCGCGCCCGCCAGGCTTGCGGCACTGCTGCGCGCGGCATCGCGCGCAGCATCGGCATCGGCGGGGCTGACCGCGCCTTCGCGCACCAGCCCGGCCAGCCGATCGGCATCGCGCGCGCCATGCGCGGCATCGGCGGCGCGCGCGCTTTCGGTGGCGGCAAACAGCGCCGGTTCGATCGCCGCGACAAGCGCGCCCGCCGCGACGCGGTCGCCGACCCTTGGCGGCAGGCTGGCAATGCGGCCAGGCACGCGGAACGACAGATTGGCTTCGCGATCATAATGGATCGTCGCCGCAAAGCGCTGCCCGGCATCGGCGGCGAGGCCGCTGCTTGGGCCAATCGTCACCGCGCGCACCGCGGTTGGTGGCGCGCCCGCGGCTTGCTGGTGCGGCTGGGCCAGCGCAAGCCCAAGCGCGCCAAGGCCGAGTGCACCAAACAAGGTCGTGGCGACAATGCGGCGATCAACCATGGCTGCAATTCCCCCATGCCGGACGTGATGACCTATCAATGATAGGCTATCAATGATAGGTATTCAAGGGCTACCTATCATTGATTGGTTGACCGCGCCGATTTTGTGCGCAAGACGGTGGCTATGATCGAGCCCATCCGGCGCGCTCGGACCGGCGAGCGCCGCGAACAGATCCTGGCTGTCGCGCTGCGCCTGTTTGGCGAACGGGGCGCGGGCAACGTCACCACACGCCAGATCGCCGAAGCGGTGGGGATTTCGCAGCCGTCGCTCTATGCGCATTTTGCCTCGGCCGATGCGATTGCCGAAGAATTGTGTGTGCGCTCGTTCGATACCCTGCAGGCGCGGTTTGCTGCCACGGCCGCCGAATACCCCGATCCGTGGCAGCGCGTCGACATGCTGGGCCGCGCCTATATCGAATTCGGGATCGAAAACCCCGACATGTACCGGATCGCGTTCATGCCCACCCGCGAATCCGGTCCGCCGCCGGGCATGACCTTCGACCTCGCCGCACATGACCCGGGGCTTGCGGCAGGCTTGCGCGCATTCGGCTCATTGCGCGATACGATCGCCGAGATCCGCGGCCGCGACGATGCGCACGTCGATGTGATCGCGCAGGCGATCTGGGCGCTGGTGCACGGACTGACCTCGCTGCTGATCAGCAAGCCTTACTTTCCGTGGGCGGAACGCGAAGCGCTTGTCGAAGCGCTGCTGGCGATGGCGCGGAGTTACCTTGCAAGCCAAAAGGCGCGTTGAGGAGGCAAGAGGATCGATGCAACTGCTGCTTTCCGATTTCGCGTCGCCGGTGGGCACGATCCTGCTGGTGCACGATCGCGACGAGGCGCTGCGTGCGCTCGATTTTCAGGATTACGAAGATCGCATGCTCCGTTTGCTCAAGCGGCATTACGGCCGGGTCGATCTGGTGCGAGCGCCTGCGCCGCTGCGCACCACCGCCGCCCTCGAGCACTATTTTGCGGGCAGTTTCGATGCCCTGGCAGCAATCCCGGTGGCCACCGGCGGCACTGCGTTCCAGCGGCAGGTGTGGTCTGCCTTGCGCTCGATTCCGGTCGGCCAGACCCGCACCTATGGCGGGCTCGCGGCACAGATCGGCGCGCCCGCCGCCTCGCGCGCGGTGGGCCTCGCCAATGGCGCCAATCCGGTCGCGATCGTGGTGCCGTGCCACCGGGTGATCGGCGCCAATGGCACGCTGACCGGGTTCGGCGGCGGCCTGCCGCGCAAGCAATGGCTGCTCGAACACGAAGGCGCGCGATGATGTTGACTGCACGATGCCGCTGCGGCGGGGTCACATTCGAAATGACCGGCGCGCCGATCGCCAGCGCCGTGTGTTACTGCGCCGATTGCCAGGCGGGATCGGCCGCGATCGAGGCGCTGCCCGGCGCCGGCCGAGTGCGGCAGGCCGATGCCGGCACCGCCTATACCCTGTTTCGCAAAGACCGTGTGGCCTGCCGCAGCGGCGCCGACCGGCTCCGGCCGATGAAGCTGACCCCGACCACCGCCACCAACCGCATGGTCGCCACCTGCTGCAACGCGGCGATGATGATCACGTTCGACAAAGGCCCGCACTGGATCACGGTCTATCGCGACCGGCTCGGCGACGATCCGCCACCGCTCGAAATGCGCATTTGCACAAAGTCGAAACCGGCGGGCGTGATCTTGCCGGATGATTTGCCCAATTATCGCAGCATTGCCCCCGGGCTCGTTGTCAGATTGCTGACATCGCGGCTCGCAATGCTGTTCGGCGGCTCGTAACGCCCGGGATCAGATTTCGATGGCCCTTGCATGCGGCAGGGCTTAGGTCGCTGCGCCGACACCAGCAACGCATGCGGGAGACCTCGATATGGCTTTGACGCTCTATGCCGCGACGATTCCGTCGTATCTGCAAATTCTGGACTCGGTGTCGCGCCTGATCGGCAAGGCGGAAAGCCATTGCGCGGAGCACGGGCTCGAACCTTCGGCACTCATCGAGGCGCGGCTGATCGACGACATGAATCCGTTTGCCTACCAGGTCAAATCGGTCGCGGTGCATTCGCTCGGCGCCATCGAAGGCGTGCGCAAGGGAACCTTTTCGCCCGACTTCACCACCCCGCCGCAGACTTTCGCGGGCTTGCAGGAGCGCGTGGCGCAGACTGTCGCCGCCCTTGCCGCGCTCGATCCGGATGAAGTCGAAAGCTTTATCGGCCGCCCGATGGCATTCGAATTCGGCACAATGCGCATGGAGTTCACGGCAGAAGAATTCCTGCTGTCGTTTTCGCAGCCCAATTTCTATTTCCACGCCACCACGGCTTACAACATTCTGCGCATGAAGGGCCTTGCCATCGGCAAGCGCGACTTCAACGGCCGTGTGCGCAAACTTGGCTGACGGAGCCACCGGCATGACTTTCCGCTTTTCGCCGCTCGTCCAGCGCGTGGCGCAGACGTGCACCGATGTCTGGACGCTGGGCGATCGTGCGCACGAACTGATGGCCCAGGGACGTGACATAATCCATCTCGGCGTCGGCGATCCCGATATGGATGCGGCGCCGGTCATTCAGGCGTCGGCGAGCGCGGCGATGGCGGCCGGACGCACACATTATGCGCCGATCGGCGGCGAGCCGGCGCTGCGCGACACGATCGCGCAACATGCCTCGGCCTTGTACGGGGTCGCGGTCGATGCGAACGAAGTGACAGTGTGTTCGGGCGCGCAAGGCGCGCTCTATTCGCTGTTCCAGGCGATCGTCGGGCCCGGCGACGAAGTCATCGTGCTGGCGCCCTATTACACCACCTATCCTGCCGTGGTGACTGCGAGCGGCGCGACGCTGGTGGTCGTGCCTCTCGCGGTCGAACGCGAATACCACCTCGATCTGGCTGCGATCGCAGCGGCGGTTACGCCGCGCACGCGGGCGATCCTGATCAATTCGCCCAGCAATCCTTCAGGCCGCGTGATCCCGCGCGAAGATATCGATGCGATTGTCGATCTCGCGCGCACGCACGGCCTGTGGCTGGTGTCCGACGAAGTCTACTGGTCGCTGTGCTACGACGCGCCGCACATTTCGCCGTTTTCGCAGCGTAGTGCCTATGACCGGATCGTCGTGGTCAACAGCATGTCGAAATCGCACGCGATGACGGGTTTCCGCATCGGCTGGGTGATCGGCCCGCGCGCGCTGGTCGAAGCGGTGGCGACGCTTGCACAATCGATGCATTTCGGCATCAACCAGTTCGCGCAAGATGCCGCCGCCACAGCGCTTGCGCACCCCGCCATCGCTGACGCGATCCGCGAGCAATTCCGCTCCCAGCGCGATGCCCTGGTCGCAGCGCTGGCGCAAATCGAAGGCCTGCATTTTTCGCCACCCCAGGGCGGCATGTTCCTGCTCGTCGATGTATCGGCAACCGGGCTCAGCGGCAGAGCGTTTGCCACGGGCCTGCTCGAAGCCGAAGGTGTCGCGGTGGTACCGGGCTATGGCTTTGGCGAGGCTGCGGAGAACATGGTCAGGATCGGATTTCTGTCCTCGCCTCCGCGACTGGTAGAGGCCGCCGACCGGATTGCGCGCCACATGCGCCGCGTCCTGCAACCGCGCTAGCCGACGCCGGGCAGGCCGGGCGCCGTGCGGCTCACTCCCACTCGATCGTGCCCGGCGGCTTCGACGTAAAGTCGTAGACCACGCGGTTGATGCCTTTGACTTCGTTGACGATGCGCGTGGCGACGCGGGCGAGGAACGCCGCGTCGAACGGATAGATGTCGGCGGTCATGCCGTCGGTCGACGTGACCGCGCGCAAGGCGCAGACCGATTCATAGGTGCGATAATCGCCCATCACCCCGACCGTGCGCACCGGCAGCAGCACGGCAAAAGCTTGCCAGATGGCATCGTAGAGCCCGGCTTTGCGGATTTCGTCGAGATAGATCGCATCGGCCTTGCGCAGGATGTCGCAGCGTTCGCGCGTCACTTCGCCCGGGATGCGGATGGCAAGCCCGGGGCCGGGGAACGGGTGGCGGCCGACGAACACGTCGGGCAGCCCCAATTCGCGGCCGAGCGCGCGGACTTCGTCCTTGAACAGTTCGCGCAAAGGCTCGACCAGCTGCATGTTCATGCGTTCGGGCAAGCCGCCGACATTGTGGTGGCTCTTGATCGTCACCGAAGGCCCGCCGGTGAACGACACGCTTTCGATCACATCGGGATAGAGCGTGCCTTGCGCGAGGAAATCGGCGCCGCCGACCTGGCGCGCTTCCTGTTCGAACACGTCGATGAAAGTCTTGCCGATGAACTTGCGCTTGGCCTCGGGATCGGTGACGCCGGCGAGACCGTTCAGAAACAGCGTCGAGGCATCGTGGTGCACGAGCGGGATGTTGTAGTGGTTGCGGAACAGCCCGACCACTTGTTCGGCTTCGCC
>CAITOD010000463.1 GCA_903893935.1 uncultured Sphingomonadales bacterium | reverse complement strand
GCCCCCAGGCGCAAGCTGGCGCGCGCGGCGAGACCCCACCACCGCCGTGCAGGCGGTCCCCCTCCCCGTGCCGGGGAGGATAGCGTGAAGGATGAATGACGATGCTCGAAATGCGCCCCGATTGTGAACGCTGCGGCACCGACCTCCCGGCCGAGGCGCCGGGCGCGTTCATCTGCTCGTTCGAATGCACCTTCTGCGCGGCATGCGCCGATCAACTCGACGATCGCTGCCCCAATTGCGGCGGTGAACTGACCGACCGACCCACGCGCGCGGAGGCGCTACAGGCCAAGTATCCGCCTTCGCAGCAGCGGCGCCATAAAGCGTGATCGTTCGTGTCCTGTCGATTGCCGGGTCGGATTCGGGCGGTGGCGCAGGAATCCAGGCCGATATCAAGACAGTCACGCTGCTCGGTGGCCACGCCATGACCGCGGTGACCGCACTGACCGCGCAAAACACTTGCGGTGTGCGCATGGTCGAAGCGGCGAGCCCCGCGATGGTGGCCGCGCAGATCGATGCCTGTGTCGAGGACATCGGCGTCGATGCGGTCAAGATCGGCATGCTGGGCTCGCCCGCGATTGCCGAAGTGGTGGCCGACCGGCTCGAACGGCTGCACGTGCCGATGGTGTTCGATCCGGTGATGATCGCCACCAGCGGCGCCACGCTTGCCGATGCGGATACAATCGCGGCATTCGGGCGGCTGATGGCGCTGGCGACGCTGACCACGCCCAATGTCGCCGAACTGGCAGCGCTCGGCGGCGATGCAGCGATGCGCGCGCGCGGGATTGCCTACCTCGCCAAAGGCGGCGATGCCGAAGGGCCCGACGTGACCGACCGGCTGGTCGTGCCCGGGCTCGCCGACCGGGTGTGGCGCGCGCCGCGGATCGACACGCGCCACAACCACGGCACCGGCTGCACGCTGTCAAGCGCGATTGCCACGCGACTGGGCGGCGGCGCGCCGCTCGAACAGGCGGTAGCCGAAGCGCGCACGCTCGTGCGCGCAGCCCTTGCGGCGGCACCCGGGCTCGGGCAGGGCCACGGGCCGATGGGCCATTCCGCGCTGGTCGTGGCGCGATGAAGTATCTTGCGCTGGCGCTTGTGCTGATCGGCAGCGCGGCTGCGGCGCAGCCGGTCGACGATCTCGAACGCGACGACAGCCTCGCGCTCACCATCGCGTGGCGTTTGCAGGCGGCCAATGCGCCTTATTGCGCGCGCGTGGCCCCGGCCACCGGAATCCAGCTCGAAGACACCGCTTTGTTCAACGATCCGGCCGGCGCGCGCGCGCGATACGGGCTGGGCAGCGACCTCTATATCGGCGCGCTGGCGGCCGAAGGCCCCGGTGCGCGTGCAGGCCTTGCCGTCAACGCCGGTGTCACCGCGATCGATGGCCAGCGCCTGACGCTGGCACCGGGCAAAAGCGGCTTTGACCGGTTGAACCACGCGCAAGCGCTGCTCGATGACACTGCGGCGCGCGTGGGCTCGGTGCAAGTCTCGCTGGCCGATGGCCGCACTTTGCGCATCGCTTCCGTGCCGGTCTGCAACGTGTCAATCACGGTCGATGACGGCAAGTCTTACGCCAGAGCTTCGCGCGACGCGATCCATCTCGGCCGGCCGTGGATCGAGGCAACCCGGGGCAAGACCGACCTCGTCGCAGCGCTGATCGCGCACGAAATGGCGCATGCGGTGCTCGACCACCAGGCGCTGCTCGCCGCCAGCCATGGCGCGATCGGCGTTACGCGTCGCACCGAGCGCGAGGCCGACCGCCTGTCGGTGTGGCTGCTCGCCAACGCCGGTTATCCCCCCGAAGCCGCCGTGACACTGCAACGCACGGTCGTGGCCAGACACTACGCCTTTCTTGCCATCGACCTGACCCACGACAGCTGGCAGACGCGCGCGCGGATCATCAGCGAAGAAATCGCCACGCTGAAATCCGCCCCCGATGCCGACTGGGCGCACCGGTTTCAGCGCGAGATCATGCCAAATCCATGATCCATCAACAACTCAGCACGAACGGATGAATGGTTAACTGGCAACGGTTTAGCCCCCAGGCCCCTAATCCCCGCTTTCCAGCGCGTAGAAATCGACAATCCGTGCCCAGGCGTCTTCGGCGTTCTCCACGCGGTGGAACAGTTCGAGGTCGCTCGCGGCGATCATGCCTTCTTCGGCCATCGCGGTGAAATTGACCACGCGGTCCCAATAGTCGCCGCCGAACAGCAGGACCGGGATCGGTTGCATTTTGCCGGTCTGGATCAGCGTCAGCAGCTCGAACAGTTCGTCGAACGTGCCGAACCCGCCGGGAAAGACCGCGACCGCGCGCGCGCGGAGCAGGAAATGCATCTTGCGCAGCGCGAAATAGTGAAACTGGAACGACAGATGCGGGGTGACGAAGCGGTTGGGCTCGTGCTCGTGGCGCAGCGTGATGTTGAGCCCGATGGTTTCCCCACCGCCCTCCACGGCGCCGCGATTGGCGGCTTCCATGATCGAAGGACCGCCGCCGGTGCAGACCACAAAATGGCGCTTGCCTTGCTCGACAATGTTGGCG
>CAITOD010000462.1 GCA_903893935.1 uncultured Sphingomonadales bacterium | reverse complement strand
CCGATGCCGACGCCGGCGCGCTGCATGTGCGCATGGCCGATGCGGCGGTCGCGATCGGGCCGGCGCCGGCGCGCGAATCCTATCTGGCGGGCAGCCGCGTGATTGCCGCCGCGCTGGAAGCGGGCGCCGAGGCGATCCACCCCGGCTATGGCTTCCTGTCGGAAAACGCCGAATTTGCGCAAAGCGTGATCGATGCGGGGCTGATCTGGGTCGGGCCCGATCCGGCCAGCATTACCGCGATGGGGCTGAAAGACGCGGCCAAACGCCTGATGATCGAGGCCGGAGTGCCGGTCACGCCCGGCTATCTGGGCGACAACCAGGACCTGGCATTTCTTGGCCGGGAGGCTGCGACAATCGGCTATCCGGTGCTGATCAAGGCGGTCGCCGGCGGCGGCGGCAAAGGCATGCGGCTGGTCGAAGACCCGGCGCAGTTCGCCGAGGCGCTTGCCTCGTGCCAGCGCGAGGCGGCGAGTTCGTTCGGCAATGCGCATGTGCTGATCGAGAAATACATTCTCAGCCCGCGCCATATCGAAGTGCAGGTGTTCGGCGATGCCCACGGCAATGTGGTGCACTTGTTCGAACGCGATTGCTCGCTGCAGCGCCGCCACCAGAAAGTGATCGAGGAAGCACCTGCCCCCGGCATGGACGCGGCCACGCGCGCGGCGCTGTGTGCTGCGGCGGTGCGCGCCGCCAAAGCAGTCGCTTATCGCGGCGCGGGCACGATCGAATTCATCGCCGATGGCTCCGAAGGGCTGCGCGCCGATCGCATCTGGTTCATGGAAATGAACACCCGGCTGCAAGTCGAACACCCGGTGACCGAAGCGATCACGGGGATCGACCTGGTCGAATGGCAATTGCGCGTGGCGAGCGGCGAAGCGCTGCCGCTGACGCAGGAAGCGATCACCATGGCCGGCCACGCGGTCGAGGCGCGGCTCTATGCCGAAGACCCGGCCGCCGGGTTCCTGCCCAGCGTCGGCCGGCTCGATCATCTGCGCCTGCCCAAGACCGGGCGCGTCGATAGCGGCGTCGCAGCCAGCGATACGATCAGCCCTTATTACGACCCGATGATCGCCAAGCTGATCCACCACGCCGCGACGCGCGACAAGGCGCTCGCCGGGCTTGCTGCAATGGCGGGCACGGTCGAATGCTGGCCGGTGCGCACCAATGCCGCGTTTCTGGCGCGTGCGCTCGGCGATGACGATGTGGTGGCAGGGCGGCTCGACACCGGGCTGGTCGGGCGGCGCGGAGACGATTGGGCCGCGAGGCCCGCCCCCGGCGCAGCACTGCTGCAAGCGGTCGCGCGGCAATTGCTCGGGCCCACCCCGCCGATGGCCGGCTGGCGGTTGAACGCGCCAGCGTTGCCGGTGACCATGCGGATCGACGATGGCGAAGCGGTGCATACCGTCTCGCCCGGCGACCCGGCGGGCGGCGCGTTTGCCCCCGATGCACGCAGTGTGCTTGCAAGCGAAGCGGGTGCGACCTGGCGCTTTACCCGCTGGCGCCCGGCTGGCGCCGAAGCCGACGACGCAGCGGGCGCCTTGCACGCGCCGATGCCCGGGCTGGTGACCGCGGTGCTGGTCGCGCGCGGCGATGCGGTGGCCAAAGGCCAGACGCTGCTGACGCTCGAAGCGATGAAAATGGAGCACGCAATCAAGAGCCCGCTCGATGGCGTGGTGACCGACTTGCCCGTCGTCGCCGGCCAGCAAGTCGGCGCCGAAGCGCTGCTGGTGCGCGTGGAAAAGGAGGCAGACTGATGCCCGGACGCTTTTACGAGGACTGGGAGCCCGGCACACGGCTG
>CAITOD010000461.1 GCA_903893935.1 uncultured Sphingomonadales bacterium | reverse complement strand
TCGCCCAGCGCGCCGCCCAGATCCTGCCCGTCGATCAGATCGTCGCAGCGCCGGCACCAGGCATAGAGCAGCCAGACGCGTTCGCGCGTCTGGCGATCGAACAGGCGGCTCGCCGCAGCAAAGCTCTTCGAGCCGTGACCGATCATCGTCGCGGCTTGCGTTACGAGACGGGTCCGCCGGTCCATCGTGCGTTACAGTTCGGCCGCGGTCATGGCAAAGATCGGCACATGCGGTTCGTGCGCGGCCATGCGCGCGAGCAGCAGGTCGAGATCGGCTTCGGCAAGAATGATCCCGGCGTGCGACGGGCGAATGAAGCCGCTCGCCACCATGTGCCGGTTGAAGGCCAGCAAGTGGTCGAAAAAGCCGAACGCATTGAGCAGCCCGACCGGCTTGGCGTGATAGCCGAGCTGCGCCCAGCTGACTGCTTCCCACAATTCGTCCATCGTGCCGACGCCGCCGGGCAGCGTCAGAAAGCCGTCGGACAAGTCGGTGAACGCCTGTTTGCGCTGGTGCATGCCCGTTACCACACGCAGATCGGTGCAATCGGCATTGGCGATTTCGGCGCGCGCCAGCGCTTCGGGGATCACGCCGATCACTTCGCCCCCGGCATCGAGTGCTGCTTGCGCCACGGCCCCCATCAGTCCGCGCATGCCGCCGCCATAGACCACGCCGATGCCGCGCCGGGCCAGCGTATCGCCAACACGGCGCGCCAGCGCCATATACCGCTCGTCCGCAGGGGTGGCCGATCCGCAATAGACCGCGATCCGTTTCAAGCAAGATCCTCCAGCATCAGCCGCGCGGTCGCCTTGGCGCTGCCCACGACGCCCGGAATGCCAGCCCCCGGGTGCGTGCCCGCACCCACCATATAGAGGTTCGGGATGGCATCGTCACGGTTGTGCGCACGGAAATAGGCGCTTTGGGTCAGCAAGGGTTCAAGGCTGAAGGCGCTGCCCAGATGCGCCGAGAGATCATGCGTAAAATCGGCCGGCGTGTAATGGAACCTGGTCACGATCCGGCTGTGGATATCGGGGATAAGCCGGCGGCCGACTTCATCGAGCACGCGCTTTTCGAGCTGGGGGCCGATTTCGGCCCAGTCGATCGGCAGCTTGCCCTGGTTGGCAACGGGCACCAGCGCATAGAACGTGCTCATGCCTTCGGGCGCCATGCCCGGGTCGGTCACGGTCGGGTGGTGCAAGTAGATCGAGAAATCTTCGGGCAGCACGCCGTATTTGTAGATGTCGTCGAGCAGGCCTTTGTAGCGCGGCCCGAACAGGATCATGTGATGCGCGATCCCCGGCCAGGTGCCCTGCACGCCGAAATGGACGACAAACAGGCTGGGGGAAAACCGCTTGCGCTTGAGCGCACGGGTTTTGCGCCGGGCGTAATGGTTGTCACCCAGCAAGTCGCCATAAGTATGGACCAGATCGCCGTTCGAAGCGACCGCGTCAAAATTGGCATGCCAGCCGCTCGCGGTGGTGACCCCGGTGACCCGGTTGCCCAGCGTTTCGATCCGCGTCACCGCGTCATTGAGCCGCACTTCGCCGCCCAGCCGTTCGAAATGGCGCACCATGCCCGCGATCAGCCGGTTGGTGCCGCCTTTGGCCCACCATACGCCGCCGTCTTTTTCGAGCTTGTGGATCAGCGCATAGATCGCACTGGTGGTCATCGGATTGCCGCCGACCAGCAGCGAGTGAAAGCTGAACGCTTCGCGCAGTTTGTCGCTTTCGATATATTTGGACACGATCGAATAGACCGACCGCCACGCCTGATAGCGCGCAAGCGACGGGGCGGCCTTGAGCATCGCGGCAAAATCGAGGAACGGCACCGCGCCGAGTTTGACATAGCCTTCCTGGAACACCCCGGCCGAATATTCGAGGAACTCGTCGTAGCCCGCCACATCGCGCGGGTTGATCTTGGCAATCTCGGCGCGCAGCGTGGGTTCGTCGTTGGTGTAATCGAAATTGGTGCCATCGGGCCAGTTGAGGCGGTAGAACGGCGCCACCGGCATCAATTCGACATCTTCGGAAATGTGATGGCCCGAGAGCGCCCACAATTCCTCGAGGCACGGCGGGTCGGTTATCACGGTCGGGCCGCCATCGAAAATGAACCCGTCGCGTTCCCAGTAATACGCGCGCCCGCCGGGCCGGTCGCGCGCTTCGACCACGGTCGTGGCAATGCCGGCCGATTGCAGGCGGATCGCCAGTGCAAGCCCGCCGAACCCCGACCCGATGACACATGCCCGCTTCATCGCGCCATTTCCTTTGTTGTGGTGTTCCGTCATCTTATCACGCCAACGGGTTTGGCCAGAGGTCTTGGGCGCGCGCCAAGCCCGGTCAGCACGCCAAGTGCGGCAAAAACCGAAACCGGCGGGCGCCCCGCCAGCGTGCGCAAGCGGTCGCGCCACGTCGATTGCCCGGCATAGAGTCGCTCGATCAGCCGTTCGTCGAGCCGGTAGAACCGTTGCATCACGCGATAGCGCAGCGCCGGTTTGGCGGCCGCAAACAGCAGCGCGGTCAGCGTGCGGTAATAAGCAGCGCTGTTCCAGTGCCGGCGCGCATAGTTTTCCGAAAACCTGGCCAGACTGGCCGCGCCCAGATCGCGCTCGGCCGCCAGCGCCAGCGCAAAGCGCAGCGCATCGGGCAGCGAATAGCTGGTGAGCGGGTGGAACAGCCCGGCGCGCGACCCGGCGAGCGCCGCGCCGCTGGCAGCGCTCTGCCGCAACCGGTCGAAATCGCCCCCGGCAACCACCGGCAGCACGCCGCGCTCTTCGCCGATCACGCGTTCGACTTGCCAGTTCATGCCGCGCGCATAAGCGGCGATCCGCGCTTCGAGCGCGGCGACGTCAAGCTCGGGTCCATCGGCATAATAGGTGTCTTCGACAAAGACTTCGTCGGGCGCGAACGG
>CAITOD010000460.1 GCA_903893935.1 uncultured Sphingomonadales bacterium | reverse complement strand
GGGCAAGCCGAGGTCGAGCAGCACCGCTTCGGGCTTGTCGATCGCGAGCGAGGCGAGGGCTGCGCGCGCGTCGGCCGCCTCTATCACCTGGTAGCCCGCACGGGTCAGCGCGGTCTGCAACAGCCGGCGGATCGCCGCATCGTCTTCGACCACCAGCACACACAAGGGCTTCATGCGGTTTCGCTTTCGCTGCGGATGGCGTCGGCGCTGGTCAGATGCGCCTCGTCGAAGCGGATCGTGAAACAGGCCCCCGCCTCGCCGTCGTGGCGGTTGGCGGCGCTGACGCTCAGCCCCATCGCCGTGCAGAACCCGCGCACGATGGCGAGGCCCAGCCCGGTGCCGCCTTTGCGGTCGGACCCTTCGATCCGTGCGAATGTCTCGAAAATGCGCTCCTCCTCGCCCGGTGGCAGCCCAGGCCCCTGGTCCATCACGGTCAGCATGAGGCTGCCCGGTGCGCGCCGCGCGGCAATCGTGATCGGCGTGCCCGGTTCGCCATATTTGGCGGCGTTGTCGATCAGGTTGATCAGGCTCTGGTGAAACAGTTGCGGATCTACGCGCACGAACGGCAGATCGGGTGCGACATCCATGCGGATGGCGTGTCCTGCCAGCCGGTTGCGCAGATCGTGCACCGCGCTGGCAATCGCGTCGGCCAGATCGACCGGTTCGCTGGTGCGTGTGAGCACCCCGGATTCGATCCGCGCCATATCGAGCAGATTGGCGACAAAGCCGCGCAAGCGGTCGGCTTCGGCGCGCGCGCTCGCGAGTTGCCCGGCCTGCACGGCATCGGCGGGTGCTATCGCATCGAGATTGCCGATGATCGAGGTCAGCGGCGTGCGCAAGTCGTGACTGACCGACGAGAGCAGGGCGGTGCGCAACCGGTCTTGCTCGCGCAGCTTGACCACGCTGTTCATTTCGCCTTCGAGCGTGATGCGTTCGAGCGCCAACCCGGCCTGATCGAGCAGGCTCGACAGCAGCGGCGACTGTTCGATACGCAGCGGCACGCCGGTGTCGGCGCGCGCGATGCCGAGCACGCCCAGCACGCGCCCGCCCGCGTTGATCGGGGTGAACAGCCACTCGCACGCGCTCAGCGTGTCCGACCCGCGGCCCGCGCGGCGGTTGTTGTCGAACGCCCAGCGCGCGGCGGCGTGTTCGAGCGTGGCGAGGCGGTCTTCGGGCGGGATGGCAGCGCGCACCGCCAGCGTGCCGGCTTCGGGCAGCAGCACAACGGCGCGCACATCGAGCAGCCGCGCCACTTCGGCGCACAGCACCTGGCACAGTTCGGTCTCGCTGGTGATCCCGGTGAGGCTGCGGGCAAATCCCGCCAGCGCGCTGTTTTGCGCCGCGCTGTGCCGCGCCAGCAGAGCGTGATCGCGCACGCGCGAGGCCATCTGGCTGACCAGCACCGCGATGCCGAGCAGCACCATGACCGTGATCAGGTTTTGCGGATCGGCGATAGTGAACGTGTAAAGCGGCGGAATGAAAAAGAAATTGTACGCCAGCGATGATGCAAGGCCAGTCACCAGCCCGGTGCGCAAGCCGTAGCGCATGGCTGCCACGAGCACGGGCAGCAGATAGAGCAAGGCAACATTGGTGACATTGCCCAGGCTCGCAATCGAATGCCCGATCAGCGTGACCAGCGCCACCAGCATGAGCGAGACGCCATAGCCGATCGGCGAGCCCCACCGGTTGGGGCCGATCGCCTGCGGCACGGCGGGCCTTGGTGTCTGCGCGCTGTCATCGAGCGTCATGACATGGACGTCCACGCCCGAGCCGTGGCGCACCATGCTGTCGACCACTGAACCGAACCGCCATTCGTGCCAGCGCGATCGCGTCGCTTTGCCCAGGATCAGCTGGGTCGCGCGCGCTTCGTCGAGAAACGCCGACAGCCCTCGGTCACGCTCTGCGCCGGGATGGTCGCGGTCTGCCCGCCCAGTTGCTGCGCCAGTTCGAGCGTGGCGG
>CAITOD010000459.1 GCA_903893935.1 uncultured Sphingomonadales bacterium | reverse complement strand
GGGGGGCTATGACACCCCGGTCGAAGAACGCGGCACCAATCTGTCGGGCGGGCAGCGGCAGCGGCTGGCCATCGCGCGCGCGCTGGTGACCAGCCCGCGCATCCTGATCCTCGACGAAGCGACCAGCGCGCTCGATGCCGAAAGCGAGGAAATCATCCAGGCCAATCTCAAGGCGATGATCGCCGGGCGCACGGTGGTGATCATCGCGCACCGGCTGTCGGCGGTGCGCATCTGCGACCATATCATCGCGCTCGAACAAGGCCGGATTGTCGAACGCGGCACGCACGAAGACCTGCTGCGCGCCGGCGGCCGCTACGCCGATCTTTACCGCCGGCAGACCGGCATTTCCGCAGGACAAGCGTGATGGAACTGTGGCATCACTGGCGGGTAATTCGTGAAGCTTTGAAAGCCGATCGCGAGCGCCGACGCGCGCACCGCACCAGCCTCGACACCGATTTCCTGCCGGCAGCGCTCGATGTGGTCGAACGGCCGGTGTCGCCCACCGGCCGCGTGACGGTGTGGGTGCTGTTTGTCGGCCTTGTCGCCACGCTCGCCTGGCTGATTTTCGGCGAAGTCGATGTCGTCGCTTCGGCAGCGGGCAAGATCCTGCCCTCGGGCAATTCGAAAATCGTGCAATCGGCCGGATCGGGCGTGGTCGCCGCGATCCATGTGCGCGATGGCGATCATGTCCGCAAAGGCCAGGTACTGGTCGATCTCGACACCACGTTGACCAATGCCGAACTCGAACAGGCAAACCGCGAACTGCTCGCCGATCAGCTCGAAGTTGCGCGCAACCGCGCGCTGGTCGATGCACTCGATGGCCGGCCGGTGCATTTCGAAGCGCCAGCGGGCACGCCGCCCGATGTCGCCGCCGCGCAGCGCGAACTGATCGCCGCACAGATCGCCGAAATGCGCTCGACGATGGCCGGCTACGCCGCCGCGCGCGATTCCTCGGGCGCCGAAGCGCGCGCGGCCGCCGCCACGCGCAGCAAGCTCGACGCGACAATGGGCATTCTCGATCACGAAGTCGAAGCGATGCAGCGGCTCGATGCCAAAGGCTATGCGCCCGGGCTTCGCCTGCTCGAATTGCAGCGCCAGCGCCGGTCGGACCAGGGCGACCGCGATGTCGCCCAGGCGCAGGAAGCGCGCGGCCTGTCCGAAGCGCACAAATATGGCGCGCAAATGGCGCAGACGCGCGACACCGCGCGCCGCGCGGCGATGGCCGATCTCGCCAAATATGCCGCCGATGCCAATGTGAAGCAGGAAGAAGTCGCCAAAGCCGCGCGCCGCGCCAGTCTCGAACACCTGACTGCGCCGGCCGACGGCACCGTGCAGCAATTGCAATTGCACACCGTGGGCGGCGTGGTCGAACCGGCGCGCACGCTGATGGTGATCGTGCCCGATCGCAACGACATCGTCGTCGAAGCGCAAGTGCTCAACAAGGACATCGGCTTTGTCCACGAAGGCCAGACCGCCGCGGTCAAGATCGAGGCGTTCCCGTTCACGCGCTATGGCACGGTGCCGGGCACGGTGATTTCGCTCAACCGCGATTCGGTGAGCGATCCCAAACTCGGCGCGGTCTATATCGCGCGCATCCGGCTTTCGCGCGATACGATGACCGCCGACAACCATGTTGTGCACTTGTCGTCGGGCCTTGCGGTCACCGCCGACATCCGCACCGGCTCGCGCCGCATCATCTCGTGGCTGCTGTCGCCGATCATGACCACGGTCGATCAGGCCGCGCGCGAGAAATAACCGGCTCGTGGTAAAGCCTCGCCCATGACCCGCCGCGCCATTGCGATTGCCGGATGCGGGCCGTGCGGGCTTGCGGCGGCGATCCTGCTGCACCGCGCTGGCCATCAGGTCACGCTGTTCGAGCGGTTTGATGCACCGCGTCCGATCGGATCGGGGCTGATGATCCAGCCGACCGGGATGGCGGTGCTGGCACAACTCGGGCTGGCCCCGCGCATCCGGCGCGAAGGGGCGCGGATCGACCGGTTGCACGGGCTCGCGGGCGCGCGCACGGTGCTCGATGTCAGCTATGCCAATGCGCCGGTGCCCGGATTGGCGGGCATCGGGCTGCACCGCGCCAGCCTGTTCGCGGCGTTGTTTGACGCGGTGCAGGCCGCCGGCATTCCCGTGCAGACCGGCCGCACGGTTACCGGGTCGCGGCATGGTCCGGCGGGGCGCGTGCTGGCGTTCGATGATGGCGAGGAAAGTGCTCCGTTTGGTCTGGTGGTCGATGCCATGGGCACGCGATCAACGCTCGCGCCGGCGGCGGGGCACGATCTGGCTTATGGCGCGTTGTGGGCCACGGTCGACTGGGTGCCCGATGCGGGGCTCGACCCCCACACGCTGTCGCAGCGCTATCGCCGATCGAGCGTGATGGCAGGCGTGTTGCCGATCGGGCCGGGCGAAGGCCCCGCGCCGCGCGCCGCCTTGTTCTGGTCGCTGCGCGCGGACCGGCTGGCCCAATGGCGCGCGCACGGGCTGGCGCGCTGGAAAGACGAAATGCTGGCGCTGTGGCCGCAATGCGCGCCGTTCGTCGACCAGATCATCGACCCGGATCAGCTGACCTTTGCGCGCTATGCCCACCGCACTTTGCCGCAAGCCGCAGAACCCGGGCTGATCCATCTCGGCGATGCCTGGCATTCGGCCAGCCCCCAGCTGGGGCAGGGTGCGAATATGGCCCTGCTCGATGCCTGGGCGCTGGCGCATTGCCTGTCCGCCACCGACGATCCTGACGCGGGTGCGCGCGCGGCAGTGGCACTGCGGCGGCGGCATGTGCGGCTTTATCAGTGGCTGACCTGGCTGTTCACGCCGGTCTATCAGTCGGACAGCCGTGTGCTGCCGATCATGCGCGACTGGCTGGTCGGACCGATATCAAAGCTGTGGCCCGCGACCGTGATCCAGACCGCGATGGTCACCGGGCTGATGGGCAATCCGCTGGCGCCGCTGGCACTGCGGCTCGACCGCGAATAGCGCGCGGTTACTGCGGCAGCAGTTCGACCGGTTTGCCATGCGGCGTGTGCCGGTAGGCGTGGTCCCACGCCTGCTTGCGTGCCGCAAGGTCGGCGGCCGAGAGAATGCCGCGCTCGGCAACCAGGCTTTCAAGCGCTGCGACCCAATGGAAATAATACCGCGATCCGTCGTCATCGGGCTCGCGTGCCAGTTCGCGTGCCAGTTCGCGTGAAAGCGCGTTGGCCCAGTCGGTCCATTCAAACGCGCCCTCGGCATGGAGCCGCACGGTGAGCGCAAACGCCTGCGCCTGCCAGGGTTCGGCAAACACCGGGCCTTGCGCGTCTTTCGGCAGGCCCGGCAGGGCGAGCGGATCAGGCGCGCTCAAGATAGGGCTCCCATAAATCGAGGCGGACACTGTCGCGCGGCGACGCGTCGGGCCCCCACATTTCGCGCGCGGCAAAGCACACCGTGTAAAGCGCGCGCGGGTCTTCGCCCAGACCGTGGGCGTGGCTGTCGGGAAACACATGCGCGCCATGACAGCGTTCGATCACCCCGACGCGGCCGCGCGCATAACGCGGCAGGCGGGTATGGCCGAGGGGATTGATCGTCCGCGCGCGAACCGTGTCACCAATAGCAAACACGGGCTCAGCCTCAAGATCGCGCAAATAGGAGCCCTGATAGGCAAGCGCCGACGGTACGTCTGCCGCCTTGCGCACCGGCGTGGCTTTTGGTCTGGCGGGGTCGGCCTTGCCCCCCGCCAGCTCTTCGGCAGACACATGGCCGG
>CAITOD010000458.1 GCA_903893935.1 uncultured Sphingomonadales bacterium | reverse complement strand
ATACGCACCGAGAAAGAGATTCTGCGCCAGATGCAGCAAGGCCACGGGCGTGCCGAACAGATCATGTCTATCCAGGCCGCTGTCGCCCACACAGAAAAGCAGCAGCGGTTTCGCCGAGATAGCTTTCGGCGGTTTCCTTCATTTTCTGCAGCGTGAACGCGGAAATCTGCGAAGGGCTGTAATCCTGGCCGCCGGTGTGAACCCAGGCGTCGCCGTTCTTGCCCTTGACGATCTTGTAAGGAACGAGGTCCGCGTCTTTCTGCGTGACCGAATCGTCGAAGCGGCGACCGATCAGGCGCTTGACTGCGAAAATGGTGTTGTCGGGATTGGTCACCGCCTGGCGCTTGGCCGGCTGACCGATCAGGCGTTCGCCATCCTTGGTAAACGCGACGATCGACGGCGTGGTGCGCGCGCCTTCGGAATTTTCGATGACCTTGGGCGTGCCCCCATCCATCACTGCCACGCAGCTGTTGGTCGTACCAAGGTCGATACCAATCACTTTAGCCATAATTTCCCACATCCTTGTGCGTTCGCGACACCGCGCCTTTTGGCCGCACCCCTGCCGGGCGAACGGCCGTCTCGCGGCTCAGACGTGGCGGATATAGGTGTGCAGACGCTTGGCACAAGGGCCGCAGCCGCCTAGATCGGGCCGCGCAACAAAACTTTGCCGAAAGGACTGCCCGTGCGTCGTTTGTGTCTGATGGTTCCGTTCGCCGCGATCGTGCTGGCGGGGTGTTCGCCGCAGCCCGCGAGCGCGCCCGCTGCAACCGCGGAGGATACAACGCCAGCGGCCGACGCCAGTGCGACCAATGGCCTCGCGCTCGCCGACGCCAGCGTCCAATTGCCCGCGGTGCCGGGGCGTCCGGCGGTCGCCTATTTCGTACTGACCGTCAGCCCCGATGCCAAAGGCGCGCTGGTTTCGGCGCATGTCGACCATTTCGGGCGCGCCGAACTGCACCAGAGCAAGATGGAAGGCAAAGCCATGACAATGGGCTCGGTCGACAAGATACCGCTGGTTGCAGGCAAGCCGGTGGTGTTCGCGCCCGGCGGCTACCACGTCATGCTGTTCGATGGCGACGGCACGCTCAAGCCCGGCGCGCAGACCGAGCTGACGCTCACGCTCGACAATGGCGACAAAGTGAGCACCAGCGCCAAAGTCATGGCCCAGGGCGGGGATGACATGAGCGGGATGAAAATGTAGGGCAAGCCCGCGATTGCCGCGCGACTCCTTTATTATCCAGCACAAAGCGAATCCCGAGCCTTGAGTCACAATTCCAGAACGCCGGGGCGATAGAACCTGTATGGATATACCATCCACTTTGGGGGTTATCGTGGGTCAGTCCGGGGATTTTTATTTCGATCGCCACCGGTCTTTGGCCAAGCTCGCCGCGCAAGAAGTCGCCGATTCGATCGGAATTGAGCCGGAACCGGCGTTTGACGCCACGTCGATCACCGGGAACCACGGGCTGACCGGGCCGATCGCCGCGCCCTGGCGGATATTCCGCAATGCCAATCCGCCCGCGCACGCGGACGCGGCCTATGCCTATTGGCCATGCACCGATGCGACCAGCATGATGGCCAACATGAACGGCTCGCGCTGGACCGGCAACGCCTGGCTCTATGTCTGGGCCAACCGCGCGATGACGCCCAACCCCGCGCAGTCCGGGACCTTCAACACCAAGCCCAACATGATCCAGTCGCTGAGCTGCGACGGGAAACTGGTGTTCGATGGCGTCAGCACCTACCGCTGCGTCTATTCGACTTACGAGAAAGCCAATGCCGCCACGCAATCGCTGATCCGCTACTGGCTGGGCCGGTCCGACTTTGCCGCGCCGTGGGTGGAAGCGGGCGGCGCGGCGAGCGACTTCGTGTTCGTGTCCGAGCTCTACGCCGATGTGACGTCGGGAAAGCCGTCGGCCTATTTCACCACGTGCATTCCCGGCCATCCGCATCAGGTGATGCAGGATATCCCGTGGCTGCCCTCGACGCTGACCGGCGGTGCCGGCTCGTTCACGCGCGCCACTGCGATGGCGGGCCGGATCGGGCAAGTGCCGGGCGTGGTGCTCGATTACGAAGTGCAGGACGGGCGCAGCACGGCGATGTCGCCCGCCTTCCTCAGGGCGCTGTGCGACGACATCCACACCGCCACGCCTGCGGGCAAGCTGTTCATCCGCACCAATCCGCTCGACCGGCTTAACGCAGGCCAGATCGCCACCGGCCTCGATGCAGACAACCTGCCCGCCGTGCTGGCGCACACCGACTATCTGTCGGTCAAGCTGTGGAGCCGCAACACGCAAGGCGATCTGGCGCAATCCTACGCGGCGCAAATGGCCATGCTGAAAGGCACCAGCGGCTCGCAACCGGTCGACTATGCCAAGCTGGTGATTCTGTTCGAGCTCAATTGCACGCTCGACGACGCGCGGTTTGTCCACACGCTGCTGACGGGCAGCGCCGATACCAGCCCGCAAGCGATCATGTACTGGGCGCACGGCGCAACCGAACTGGGCGCAGCCGGCGCGCGCACCCGCGACCTGATCCTCACCACATTGCTGGGACACGCCGCTACCGGTTGAAGGGGGCACCGGTTGGCGGGCGTGTCGGAGCGCAGCGTCAGTCGGGCTTTTTCGCCACCGCCACCATTGCAGCGCGCAACAGGCGGTCCTTGATCATGTAGCCCGCCTGCAATTCCTGCAGCACGGTGCCCGGTTCGGCATCGGCCGAAGGCATTTCGATCATCGCCTGATGCTGGTGCGGGTCGAGCGGCATGCCTTTGGCGGCGATGCGGGTGATGCCGTGGCTGGCAAACACTTTCTCGATCTCGCGCCCGGTCGCATCGAGCCCGGCGACCAGGTTCCTGAACTTGTCGTCGGCGCGCAAATCGGCAGGGATCGCTTCGAGCGCGCGCGCGATGTTGTCGGCGACCGACAGAATGTCGCGCGCAAACGCGGTTGCGGCATAAGCGCGCGCGTCGGCAATGTCCTTTTCCAGCCGGCGCCGCACGTTCTGCGTTTCGGCTTTGGCATAGAGCACGTCCTGGCGCGCCGCTTCGATCTCGCCGGCCAGCCGCGCAAGGTCTTCTTCCAGCGCCTTGGCGCTTGCATCGAGCATGCTGTCTTCAATCATATCGGCAGGTACGCCTTCCAGTTCAGCTGCGGCTTCAGAGTCGCGGGAGCGTTGCTCAGTCTCGGTCATTTTCTTGAAAATCCGTCTTGCCCGATAAGTTTGCTCAACGATTGAGCGGTGAAATCAACCATGGGGACGACGCGCGCATAATTCAACCGCGT
>CAITOD010000457.1 GCA_903893935.1 uncultured Sphingomonadales bacterium | reverse complement strand
GGGCTAAACGGGTCCATCTCAATGCACCTTTGTATTATCCCTGCCGGCGTCCAAAGCTGTAGGTTACCCCGCCCAGCACCGCGCGCCCCGGCGCCGGCGTGCGGAATTGGGTGTCGGTGCCGGTGTAGATGTCGCTGCCAAGCACGCCGAACGTTGCATAGTGCACGGCAAACAGGTTGGTCACTTTGGCAAACAGCGCAACGCGCGGTAGCGGGGTCAGCTGCAGGTCGAGATTGACCAGCGTATAGCCGGGCACGGCCGGGTTGCGGTTGGCTTCGTCGCCGTGGGCATATTGGCTTGAAACCGTGATCAGGTTGGCGCCGACCCGCAGCGGCCGCACGGGGTGCCAGGTCGCGCGCAGCTTGAACGATTGCGCGGGAATGCCCGCAAGGTGGCTGCCCGGGGTGACGGTATCGCCATTGCCGTCAACAAAGCTGTCGCGATACGTCGCCGCGACATAGCCGTAGCTGCCGGCCAGTTGCCAGCGCGGCAGATCGGCCGACACCCCCAGTTCGAAGCCTTTGCGTTCGGTGCGCCCCGAATTGGCAAAGTAACCAAGGCCGGACGGATCGTAGACGAACGCGATATCGTTATCGACCCGCGTGCGATAGACCGCACCATTGACCGCCACGTGCCCCAGGATCGTGCCGCGAAAGCCCGCTTCGACACTGTGCGCAACCACCGCCTTCAGCGCGGGATCGCCGTTGAACCCGGTCGGCAGCGCGCAAGGGCTGGCGGGGTTGGCGCAGGCCAGTTCGATCGCGGTCGGCGCGCGCATCGCCTCGCTGTAGCTGGCGAACAGCCCGCGATCGCCGCGCGGGTTCCATGCCAGCCCGATCGCGCGATTGAACCGGTGATAGCCGTGCGATCCCGCGACCGGATCGCGTTCGGGCCCGGCCAGCGCGCCCGCAGGCGCCAGTGCGACCGTCGCTGCACCGCCTGCTGCGTTCCAGTACGTCGCGCCGAGATAGGCCGGATTGTAATACGTCTGGCCATCGGTGCCGTCCCACAGATAGGCGCCGGCGGGATCGAGCAGCGTGGTGTTGCTGCCGGCCAGATCGAGATGGGTCGCGGTATAGCTCAACGAACCGGTCAGGCTCAGCGCTCTGGTCAGCTTGAGCATGTCGCGCACAAACAGGTTGATCGCGCGGTTATGCGATCCGATCGCCACCGCGTTGATCAGCGGATTGCCCTGAAACCCCGCAGCGCTGCCGTAAAGGAAATTCCACGGCATGGCCACCGTCTGATAATTCACCAGATAGGCAAGATTCGTGTTCTGCGCGTAAGCGATAGTCGATGTTTCGAAAGTCCCGCCCAGATTGGCGTCATTGACCAGCCCCGCCACCAGCGCATCGACATCCACCAGCACAGTGCCGCCGAAGGTGTGCTGGTGCACAGCGGAAAGTACCAGATCGGTGTTGATGCCACTGGTAAAGTCGTGGATCGGCAATGGACCGGGATAGGCCGCAAATGCCCCCGCTCCGGGCAGGAACGGGTTGGTGGCGTAAAGGTCGCGCGCGGTGCCGCCCGGCGCCAACGCGCTGCAATCATAAGTAACACCATCGCAGAACGCGCCAAGACCGGCATTGCTGTTGGTCGACCGACTGTCTGACCGCCGAAAATAGAGATTGCCGCTGAGCGAGACCGCCCCGGCAAGGCGGGTATCGGCCTTGAGATTGAGCACCAACTGGCTGTTCGAGACAGTATCGGGCCAGGTATAGGCCATCTGCGGCATGCCGAGCATGGCGAGCGGCAGGCCTTGGGTGCCATTGAGCGAACTGTCGGCCCGGATCACCTCCAATTCGGCGTGGCTGGCCGCACCGTGCCAGCGCAATTTGCCAAAGGCCTGGCTGACACGGGTGTGCGTGTACCAGCGATAGCCGTCCTGATCGTCATAATTGCCCGCGACAAACCAGTCGATCGTGTGGCCTGCCAGTGTCCCGCCGGCTTCGCCCAGCCCCGCGCGCCGGTTGAATGATCCGCCCTGTACCGTCAGCGCCGCGCCGGGATTGTCGGCGCCGTTTTTGGTTGTCAGCACCAGCGCGCCGCCCAAAGTATTCAGCCCGAACAAGGGGTTGGCGCCGGGTTGCAGTTCGACACTGCGGATCGCGCCGAGCGGAATCAAATCCCAGTTGACGATCGAGCCAAACGGCTCGTTCATCCGCACCCCGTCGAGCCACACCGACAGTCCGGTGGGCGATCCGAGCAGCGACGTCGCCTGAAACCCGCGATAGGACACATCGCTCTGGTAGGCATTGCCCGTGCCGTTGCTCAGCGTCACCGACCCCAGGCTGGCATCGAGCAGATCGGCGAGATTGGCGGGATGATCTGCGGTGAGCGCGTCACCCGCCAGCACTTGCGCATTGACCGGGCTGTCGGCCAGCCGGATCGTGTCGCTGCCACTCGGCGCGGTAACGATAATCGGCGCTCCAGCAGGGGATGGCGGATCAGCGGACGCGGCCTGCGCAACCCCGGGCAGGAGCAAAGCCGCCCACCATGCACTGCCGATCCTGACCCGCGTTCCTGCCACGCCCGCGCCGTACCAAAGCGGGGCCACGCACACAAACCAATCGTCGAGCGTGCAGCAGCCGGGCCGGAGAAAAAAAGGCCGGCGCGAACGCCGGCCCTGGAAAGTTTGGGAGAGGATCCCTGAAAGGCACGTTCCAAGTGGGCCTCCGATCGATTTCTGGCAAGTGCAGGTTAAGCGTTTGTGATTGTTAAAAATGCAACCATAATGAAAATTATGAATATTTCCGCATTGTTCAGGCGGAAAACAGGTGCTTGAGATCGCGCTTCAGGATTTTGCCGTTGGCGTTGCGCGGCAGTGTCTCGGGCATGAAGCGGATCGCGACCGGCACTTTGAACCCGGCCAGCCGCTCGGCAACCCAGGCGCGCAAACTCTCTTCGCTGGCCGCGTGCCCGGGGGCAAGGTGCACCACGGCCACGGGTTCTTCGCCCAGCGTGCGATGGGCAATGCCGATCACCGCCGCGTCCATCACCGCCGGGTGATCGTACAGCGCGTTTTCGACTTCGGACGAATAGATGTTTTCGCCGCCGCGAATGACCATGTCTTTCGCCCGGTCGACGATAGTGCAATAGCCTTCGGCATCGAGCCGCGCGAGATCGCCGGTGCGCACCCAGCCATCGACAAATGTCGCCGCGGTTGCCTCCGGGTTGTTCCAGTAGCCTTTGACCACCATCGGCCCGCGCGCCCACAGTTCGCCGACCTGGCCCACCGGCAGATCGACCAGCGCATCGGGATCGACCACGCGCAGATCGGCCACCGGAACCGCCGGGCCGCAGCTGTCGGGATGCGCGAGGTAATCGTCGCCGGTAAGATTGGTGACTGTTGCCATCGTTTCGGTCATGCC
>CAITOD010000456.1 GCA_903893935.1 uncultured Sphingomonadales bacterium | reverse complement strand
GTGGTTGACCAGAACCTGTTTGATATCAAGGTTCAGGGCGGCACCGTCGGCTATCACCTGCATGGCAATTCGATGTATTCGGGCCGGATGTTCGGTTTCTTCCAGACCGAAATCTCGTCCATTCTGGTCGGCGCCGGTTTCGCAGCGCTCGATGAATACGAGCGGATCATCCAGCTGAAATCGGCAGCGCCGGCCGGACCAATGCCAATGGGCGGCGTGGGTGACCTGGTGCGGCCGCACGGCCTGGCGCTGGGCATGCTCGAAGCGGCGCGCAACGCGCTGATTTCGGGCGCGCAATCCTATCTCGATTATTGCGCTGCCGGCATTCATGACCCCGAAGCCTATACCGCGCTGGATGACATGCGCATCCAGGCCGGGTTGCAGCACGCCGCACGGCTGGCCTGCGAAGCGGTCGACCTGCTGTACACCTCGGTCGGGACAAGCGCTGCCGCCAAGGATGGCACCCGGTTGCAGCGGTATTTCCGTGATATCTCGATGGCCCGCACCAACCCCGGTCTGGCCGTCGAACGCGCGGCCGTCATGCTGTCCAATCGCACGATCAAGGAACGGTTGAGCCCCGCAGTCGCGGGGTGACCATTTCGCCCGAGTCACCGGCCCAAACAGACCCGGCCGCGCCCCATCTTGGAGCGCGGCCGATGGCGTTGTTCCGGCCACCGTTCCTGCAGGTCTGGCTGTTGCGTGCTGCGGCGGTGCTGGGCAGCCAGATCATCGCTTTTGCGCTGTCGTTGCAACTCTATGAAACCAGTGGTTCGCTGCTTGATCTGGGCCTGCTGGGTCTGGTGCAGTTCGTACCCACCATCGGCTTCTCCTTGCCGGCCGGCCAGTTGACCGACCGCTTTCCGCCTGGCCGAATGGCTTGTGCGGCGCAGCTGCTCAATGCAGCCACGGCAACGATGCTGTTGATCGCGAGCGTGGTCGGTGCGCCATCGACCACCATCCTGTTCGCCGCGGCGTTGTTGACCGGGACGACGCGCGCATTCGAACATCCGGTCAACACCGCGCTGTTGCCCCTGGTGGTCAATCGCCAGCATGTGGCTGCAGCCGTCGGCTGGACAGCGTCGATTGCCAAGATGGCGACGCTGGGCGGGCCGGTTCTGGCGGGAGCGTTGTTTGCGCTGGCACCCAGGGCCAGTTACGCCGTGGCCGCGATGTTCTGCGGGGTCGCAGCGCTCATTGCCTTTGCATTGCCCCGACCCGTTGCCCGCCCCGCCGGGCACGCCCTGGGCTTTCGATCGGCCTTCACCGGGTTTTCAACCATCTGGCGCGACCGGGTGTTGAGCGGCGCCATGCTGCTCGACCTGCTGGCCGTGCTGCTGGGTGGCGCCACGGCCTTGCTGCCGGCCTATGCGCTCGATGTCCTGCACGCCGGGCCGGTCGACCTTGGCCTGTTGCGTGCGGCGCCGGGGGCAGGCGCGGTTCTGCTCGGCATCTGGCTGGCGCGCCATCCGGTGGCGCGTCAGGCGGGGGCCGTTCTGGTCGGCACGACGTTGCTGTTTGGCGTGCTGACCAGCCTGTT
>CAITOD010000455.1 GCA_903893935.1 uncultured Sphingomonadales bacterium | reverse complement strand
TGTAATAGGCATCGTAAAACCCGGCCGAAAGCACATAGGTACCGATCAGGATGCGGCGCTTGACATCGGCGCCGAACCCGGCGGCGCGCGTCGCGGCATACATGTCCTGCAGCCCGGCGCCTTCGGGCAAGTCGCGCAGGCCATAACGCACCCCGTCATAGCGCGCGAGGTTCGACGAGGCTTCGGCCGGCGCGATGATATAATAGGCGGGCAGCGCATAGCGCGTGTGCGGCAGGCTGATATCAACCACCGTGGCGCCGGCATCCTGCAACCAGGCAATGCCCTGATCCCAGCTGGCGGCGACATCGGCATTCAGCCCGTCGAGCCGGTATTCGCGCGGGATTCCCACTTTCAGCCCGCGCAGATCGTCGGACAGCTGCGCGCTCCAGTCGGGCACCGGCAAATCGAGGCTGGTCGAATCCTTGGGATCGAACCCGGCCATCACTTCGAGCATCAACGCACAATCGGTCACATCGCGCGCCATCGGCCCCGCCTGATCGAGCGACGAGGCGAACGCGACAATCCCCCAGCGGCTGCACCGGCCATACGTCGGCTTGATCCCGGCGATGCCGGTGAACGCGGCGGGTTGCCGGATCGACCCGCCGGTGTCGGTGCCGGTGGCGGCCGCAACGATCCGCGCGGCAACCGCCGCCGAAGACCCGCCCGACGACCCGCCCGGCGCGCGCGCGCCATTGTCACCGGTCGAACGCCACGGCGAAATCACATTGCCGAACGCGCTCGTTTCGTTCGACGATCCCATCGCGAACTGGTCGAGATTGAGCTTGCCCAGCATGCCCGCGCCCGCGTCCCACAACTTCTGGCTGACGGTCGATTCGTAAGGCGGCACAAACCCTTCGAGAATGTGGCTGGCGGCGGTGGTCTGCACGCCTTGCGTGGCAAACAGGTCTTTCATGCCGATCGGCACGCCTGCCAGCTTGCCCGGCGGCGCGCCGGCGGCGCGCGCGGCATCGACTTTGGCCGCGGCGGCGAGCGCGTGCTCGGGCGTGGTGACAATGAAGGCGTTGAGCGCCGGATTGGCTTCGGCAACCGCCGCGTTGAACGCATCCGCCACTTCGGTTGCGGTGAAATCGCCCCTGGCCACGCCATCGCGGATCGCGGCAAGCCCCAGATCGGTCAAGTCTGTCATGTTATTCGATCACCTTGGGCACGCCGAAAAAGCCGTGTTCGGGCGCGGGCGCATTGGCGAGGATCTTGTCGCGGATATTGCCGCCGGTCAGCGGGTCGGCACCGACCACATCGTCGCGCAGCCGCAGCAGATTGGGGATCACCGCGGTCATCGGCGCAACGCCGCTCACATCGACTTCGCCGAGTTGTTCGACCCAGGCGAGAATGCCGTTCAATTCGGGCACCATCGCGTCGATTTCAGCCTGGGTCACTTTGATACGCGCGAGCGCGGCGATTTTTGCCACGTCTGCGGGGCCGACTGCCATGTCGTCCTTGCCTTTCCGAATATGGGGTACTCGCCCGACCATCAGATCGGGCCATAATCAATGCCCGGGGGGAAGCGCGTCCGGACCGCCAGGCGCGCCGCCTGCGCCCTGCATCTGCTGCTGCAATTGCTGCATCAGCATCCGCTGGCGCATGACTTCGGCCGCACTCTTGAAATCGACCAGATCGATATCGAACGTGAGGTCGCTGTTGGCCGGAATGGTCACTTCGCCGGTCTGCTGGTTGCGCTGTTCCTGCGTGCCATAGGCCAGCCGCGCGGGGATGAAGACGTGGTACTTGCCGCCCTTCTGCATCTTTTGCAGCGCGTCGGAAAAGCCGCGGATCACCCCCTGCACCGGGATCGGCACATGCTCGCCCTGGTCGAACACTTTGCCGCTCGACAGATGCCCGACATAGTTGACCAGCACATAGTCCGACGCCGCGGGCATCGGTCCCGATCCGGCTTTGACGGTATCGACCTGCAAGCCCTTTTGCCGGGTTTCGTAAGCCACCGCGCCGCCAAGTGCGACCGCGAGGACAACGCCGATCCACAGCTTGGTGAGCGAACCTTTGGCAATCGGCGGCAAAGGAACGCGCGTGATTTCCGTCATGATGGCCCCTCATGGAACTAAATGGTGCAAACGGGCGCGAATCGCACGCCCGATCAGGATCGACCGGACAAGCGAAAGGGCGCCGCGATAACGACGCCCTCTTGGCCCAGCACGGGCGCGCTCGCAAGGGGTTAGATGACGCGGCGGCGCGGCGTCACCGGCAACTTACTTGCCGCCGTCGCGTTCGACGCGCTTGCGTTCCATCTTGCGCGCACGACGGACCGCCGCCGCCTTTTCGCGGGCGCGCTTTTCCGACGGCTTTTCATAGTGACGGCGCAGCTTCATCTCGCGATAGACGCCTTCGCGCTGCAGCTTCTTCTTGAGCGCGCGAAGAGCCTGGTCGACATTGTTGTCGCGAACGAGAATCTGCATAAAAAACCGCACCTCTTGGGTTAAACAGGCCAGAACCCCGTCTGCCGCGCGAACCTTGCAAAGGCGCGGACACAGGCGGGGGAACACCCATGATCCATAAAAACAAAAACGGCCGATTCCCGACAGGGATCGGCTTTCAGTGGGGCGCCATTATCACTTTGCCCCGATTGACGCAACCCGCTGCGTTGGATGGTGTTTGCGGTGTGGCATGCGGCGGCCCTGACCGCCCTCGCCCCCCATTAACCCACCTCCGTTCGTGCTGAACTTGTCGAAGCACGCGCGAAACAGAATGGCTGGGGCATGTGTTGGCGCGCATGCTTCGACAGGCTCAGCACGAACGGAGGTAGATTGATCTGGTCAGGTCCGGCTTGTGCTCCTCCGAACCACTTCCACACCCCGCATCACGACCGAAAGAAACGAATTCCCATTTTTGTGCGCCATGCTCTATGCACGCGAGGATGCAATCAACTCCTTCCTTTGTAACGGCCTCGGCACTGGTGGCGGGGGGTGGTGCGGCCGGGTCCTGGCTGCGCTTTGCCACCGGGCGCCTGTGGAGCCTTGCGATCGGCCCGGTCGCGGCCGCTGCGTTCCCGTGGGCCACGCTCACCGTCAATGTCGCGGGTTCGCTGGCGATGGGCCTACTCGTCGGCTGGCTGGCGCGCCATGGTACGGGTGGCGAAAGCTGGCGGCTTATGCTGGGGGTCGGCGTGCTTGGCGGCTACACCACGTTTTCCTCGTTCGCGCTGGAATTCGGCCTGTTTGTCGAACGCGGGCAGCTTGGCCTTGGCGCGGTCTATGTCGGGCTGTCGCTGATCGCCGGGTTCGGCGCGCTGTTTGCCGGGCTTGCCACGGCGCGAGCGATCGCATGAAAGCGCCAAAGCCAGCAGGCGATGAAGCCGTTCGCCAGTTCGTGGTCGGCCGCGACGACGAGGGTGTGCGGCTCGATCGCTGGTTCAAACGGCATCTGCCCGATATCGGCTTTGCCACCGTGTCGCGCTGGGCGCGCACCGGGCAGATCCGCGTCGACGGCAAACGCGCCGAGGTCGACACACGGCTCGTGCCCGGGCAGACCTTGCGCGTGCCGCCTGGCGGATCGCTGCCCCTCGGCCCCGGCGGCGCGCGGGTGCGCGCGCCGCTCACCGACGTACAAGTCGAACAGGCCGAAGCGATGGTGCTGACCAAAGACCGCGCCGCCATTGTG
>CAITOD010000454.1 GCA_903893935.1 uncultured Sphingomonadales bacterium | reverse complement strand
GCCGAGCACGATCCGCGGGTCACGCGTATCGGCCGGATCATCCGCAAGCTGCGCATCGATGAGTTACCGCAAGCCTGGACTGTGCTCAAAGGCGAGATGAGCTTTGTCGGCCCGCGCCCCGAACGCCCCGAATTCGTCGACGATCTGGAAGACAAGCTGCCGTTTTATGCCGAACGCCACATGGTCAAGCCGGGCATCACCGGCTGGGCGCAGATCAATTATCCCTATGGCGCCTCGATCGAGGATTCGCGGCACAAGCTGGAATACGACCTCTATTACGCCAAGAACTACACCCCGTTCCTCGATTTGCTGATCCTGCTGCAGACGCTGCGGGTGGTGCTGTGGAACGAGGGCGCGCGTTGAACGGCAGCCCGGGTATGACACCGGTACCTTCCCCGGTCGTGACCTGGACCGCTGTCGGCCAGGTTCTGGACTTGCTCGCAGCCTTCGGAGCAATGCTGCTGGTGGTGTGGCTGATCGACCGCCACCGGCGGCGGCGCGGCACGAGCCCGGCAGAGATTGTCGCGGTGGCGGTCACCGCGCTGTGGTGCCTGATCGAATCAGCGACCGGTCCCGCCAGCGTTGTGGCGACGCTGGGCGAAGTGGCGCGCAATCTCGCCTGGCTGACGGTCGTGCTCACGCTGTTTGCGCGCGACCAGCGCGACCAGACGGTGGCCCCGGTGCGGCCGGTGCTGGCAGTGCTGGCGTTTGTCGAACTGTTGCAGATCGTGCTGGTGGTGCTCGCGCACCGCTTCTCCGCGATCGGCGCCGCGGTTACCATGATCGGCCAGTTTGCCGACTTGTTCCACTTGCTGACCGCGACCGGCGCGCTGGTGCTGGTGCACAATATCTATGTCGGCGCGGTGGCCGGTCAGCGCAGCGGGGTGCGGTGGAGCTGTCTCGCGCTGGCGCTGATGTGGGGCTACGATCTCAATTACTACACGATTGCCTATCTCGGGCATGTCGTGCCCGACGAACTGGTCGCGATGCGCGGTGCGGCGCAAATCGGCGTGCTGGTGATGATCGGGCTCGCCGCGCGCAGCGGTTCGTCGCTGCGCCTGTCGCCCTCGCGCACTGTGGCGTTCCAGTCGCTGACGCTGCTGATCATCGGCGCCTATATGATCGTGATGGTCGGCGCGGCGCAGTCGGTGGCCTGGGCGGGCGGCAATACCAGCGAGCTGGTGCAGCTGGGCTTTGCCTTTGTTACCACGCTGGTGATCATTGCGCTGGTGCCTTCGGCGCGGCTGCGCCGCTGGCTCAATGTGGTGCTGGCCAAGCACTTCTTTCAGCATCGCTATGATTACCGCGCCGAATGGTTGCGGTTTGCGCGCACGATCGGCCGCGCCGATGCCAATGGCCAGCCGCTCCATGCGCGCGTGGTGCAGGCGGTCGCCGATATTACCGACAGCGCGCGCGGTGTGCTGCTGGTGCCGGGCGAAGGCGGCGCGCTGGTGCTGGCGGCGCGCTGGCAATGGCCGACGCTCGACGTGCCGGCGGTGGCGATGGACGCGCGCGCGGTGGCGTTTCTCGAACGCAGCGGTTTTATCGTCGATCTCGACCAGGTGCGTCGCGGCACCGACCACGGCGGCGAAACCGCGCTGATGCCGCACTGGCTGGTCGTTGAAGAGCAGGTGTGGGTGCTGGTGCCGCTGCTCCATTTCGAACGGCTGGTCGGGCTGGTCGTGCTCGGGCGGCCCGCGCTGGTGCGCGAACTCGACTGGGAGGATTTCGACCTGCTGCGCGTGGTCGGGCAGCAACTGGCGAGCTTTCTGGCCGAGCAGGCGAGCCATGCGGCGCTGCTCGAAGCCTCGCGCTTCGACGAATTCAACCGCCGCATTGCGTTCGTGATGCACGACATCAAGAATCTCGCGAGCCAGCTTGCCTTGCTGTCGCGCAATGCCGAACGCCATGCCGACAATCCCGAATTCCGCCGCGACATGCTGGTCACGCTGCGCAACGCCGCCGACAAGCTCAACATGCTGATCGCGCGGTTGTCGCGCTATGGCGCGGGCGCGGTGGCGGCAAGCGAGCCGGTCGAGGCGGACAGCGTGGTCGAGGCGGTTGCCGCGCGCTGCAACACCGCACTCGGCATCGCGCAAGTGATTGCCGGCGACGTCCAGCCATGCCCGGTCCTGGCCGCCCCCGACACGCTCGATCAGGTGCTGAGCCATCTGGTGCAGAATGCGCTCGATGCCACGCAAGGCGATCTTGCCGTCCTGATCAACACCAGGGTCGAAGGCGACCACGGCGTGATCGAGGTAATCGACAGCGGCTGCGGGATGAGCGCCGATTTCGTGCGCAACCGGCTGTTCACGCCCTTTGTTTCGACCAAACCCGGCGGGTTCGGCATCGGCGCGTTCGAAGCGCGCGAACTGGTCAATGCCATGCGCGGCCGGCTCGAAGTCGAAAGCCGCGAAGGGCTGGGCAGCCGTTTCACCATCCGTTTGCCGCGGGCACCCGGTGTCGCGGCGCCCTGTCCCGAATACGAAGCGCAACCGATTCCATTGAAGGCCGCAGTGTCATGACCGATGTTCGACCCAAATTGCTGATTGTCGAAGACGATCCCGGCCTGCAGGCGCAGCTCAAATGGGCCTATGAGGATTTCGATGTGCTGATCGCCGGCGACCGCCCGAGCGCGATCACGCTGTTGCGCGCCGAAGAACCGCCGGTGGTCACGCTCGACCTCGGCCTGCCGCCCGATCCCGATGGCGTGAGCGAGGGCTTTGCGCTGCTCGATGCGATCATGGCGATCAAGCCCGATACCAAAGTGATTGTCGCATCGGGGCACGGCGCCCGCGAATCCGCGCGGCGCGCGATCGAGCGCGGGGCCTATGATTTCTACGCCAAACCGGTCGATATCGATGCGATCGGGCTGATCGTGCGGCGCG
>CAITOD010000453.1 GCA_903893935.1 uncultured Sphingomonadales bacterium | reverse complement strand
GCCACCGCGCGCGAAGTGTTCGAGGAAGTCGACGAAGCGCTCGGACAGCACTTGTTCAAAGTGATGGCCGAAGGGCCCGAAGACCAGCTTCTGCTGACCGAAAACGCGCAACCCGCGATCATGGCGCACGCGATCGCGGTGCTGCGCGTGCTCGAACGCGATGGCGGGATGGCGCTGGCAGATAAGGCCGAATTTGTCGCCGGGCACAGCCTGGGCGAATACACCGCGCTGTGTGCCGCCGGGGCGTTTTCGCTCGCTGATACCGCACGGCTGCTCAAATTGCGCGGGCGCGCGATGCAGGCGGCGGTGCCGGTGGGCGTGGGCGCGATGGCGGCCCTGCTGGGCGCGGATATCGCCAAAGCTTCGGTGCTTGCCGAGGCGGCGGCCGAAGGCGAAGTCTGCACCGTCGCCAACGACAACGATCCGACCCAGGTCGTGCTGTCGGGGCACAAAGCCGCGATCGAGCGCGCGATTGGCATGGTCAAGGACCACGGCATCAAGCGCGGCGTGCTGCTGCCGGTTTCCGCACCGTTCCATTGCCCGCTGATGCAGCCGGCCGCCGAAGCCATGGCGGCAGCGCTCGCCGAAACGCCGCCGCGCTCGCTTGCGATCGCGCTTTATGCCAATGTTACCGCGGCCCCGGTAACCGACCCTGCCGATGTGGCGCGCCTGCTGGTCGAACAAGTGACCGGCCGCGTGCGCTGGCGCGAAAGTGCGATCGCGATGGGCGAAGCGGGCGTCGACCAGTTTATCGAACTTGGCGGCAAAGTGCTGGGTCCGATGATCGCGCGCTCGGTTGCGGATGTCTCGATTACCAGTGTGGTGACAATGGCCGATATCGACGCCTTGCTCAAGGATCTGTAATACCATGGAACACCGTCTTTTCGACCTGACCGGACAAACCGCGCTGGTTACGGGTGCCGCCGGCGGGATTGGCGCGGCGATTTGCCATGCGCTGGCACGCCAGGGCGCGCGGATCGCGCTGTCGGGCACCAATGCGGCCAAGTTGCGCGCGTTTCGCGACGAGCTGAACGAGACTTATGGCCACGACCATGTCGAAATCACCTGCGACCTGGGGCACGCTGAATCGGTCGAACATCTGGTGCCCGCCACGATCGACACGCTGGGCAAGCTCGATATCCTCGTCAACAACGCCGGGATCACGCGCGACGGGCTGATCATGCGGATGAAGGACGAAGACTGGGACCAGGTGATCCGCGTCAATCTCGAAGCCGCGTTCCGGCTGATGCGTGCGGCCGCGCGGCCGATGATGAAAGCGCGCCATGGCCGCATCATCACGATCACCAGCGTGGTGGGGGCGACGGGCAATCCGGGCCAGGTCAATTATGCCGCGGCCAAAGCGGGACTGGTCGGGATGTCGAAATCGCTCGGGCAGGAACTCGCCAGCCGGGGCATCACGGTCAATTGCGTGGCGCCGGGGTTCATCCGCACCGCGATGACCGAAGTCCTGCCCGATGCGCAAAAGGACGCGCTCAACGCGCGCATCCCGATGGGCCGCATGGGCGAAGGCGCCGATGTCGGTGCTGCGGTTGCCTATCTCGCCAGCCGCGAGGCGGGCTATATGACCGGCCAGACGCTGCATGTGAACGGCGGCATGGCGATGCTGTCCTGATGCGGTGCGCGGTGCTTGCGGTCGTGCTGGCTTTGGCGGCGAGCCCTGCCGCTGCGCGCGCGCCCGAAGCGCTGGCATGCGCGATGCAGGCGGCCCCGGCGGGGCTCGAAGCGCGCGTGGGCGAAGTGATCGTCTCGCGCGACAACGATCGGGGCCGCGCCACGCTCGATGAACTGCGCGCGCTTACCGACACGTGCGCGTCGGACCAGTTTCTCACCCCCCGCCAGCGCGAGGCCTATTTCCTTTATGTGCTGGGCCGGATGGGGCGCGATGCGCTCGATGCGCGGCTGGCGGCGGCAGGGGTCCCGGCGGCGCTGATCGACCAGGCGCTCGATATCGGGCCCGACAATGCCAACAATCCGGCGGAAAAAGTGACGCAGGGCGATTTGCGCCGGGTGGCCGATGCCATGGCGCATGCCGGGCACGATCCGGCCAGGATCACCCCCGAAGGCTGGGCGCTGATCGCCGGGTGGATCGTGGCGACTGCCAATATGTTCGATGCCTTGCGCGATCTTGATTGACGATTTTGCCGCAGAGCTTGTGGACAAGCGCAGAGCGGGCTTGATTTCGGGCAATTTATGCACAGCTTCGCATGAACGGCCACGGTCCGTGCTTGCGATGCAACCCGGCTCGGTTATGGAAGGTGGTCCGAAACCGAACCGGATTGCCGCGTGATTCCGCGTGGCGATCACCCCTGTACAGGTCGGACAGGCGGGCGAACGGGCCCCGCTTGAACACCTGGATGGCTAGACCCAAGGGATCGAGACGAGAATGAAGGCCACCATCGAACGCGCAACGCTGCTGCGCTGTCTGTCCCACGTGCAATCGGTGGTCGAACGGCGCAACACGATCCCGATCCTCTCGAACGTCTTGATCGATGCGTCGGCCAATGGCTCGGTCAAGCTGATGGCGACCGATCTCGATCTGCAAGTGATCGAATCAATGCCTGCCGCTTCGGTCGAAGCCGCCGGCGCGATCACCGTATCGGCCCACTTGCTGTTCGATATCGCGCGCAAATTGCCCGATGGCGCGCAAGTCAGCCTCGAAACGGTCGACAACCGCATGGTGGTCAAGGCCGGGCGCAGCCGGTTTCAACTGCCGACGTTGCCGCGCGACGATTTTCCGGTGATTGTCGAAGGCGATCTGCCGACCAGTTTCGAAATT
>CAITOD010000452.1 GCA_903893935.1 uncultured Sphingomonadales bacterium | reverse complement strand
GACCGAGCTGCTGGTCAGCCCGGCCGCGCCCATGTCCTGGATCGCGACGATCGCATCGGTTGCCATCAGTTCGAGACAGGCCTCGATCAAAAGCTTTTCGGTGAACGGGTCGCCCACTTGCACGGTCGGGCGCTTTTCGTCGCTCTTGTCGTCGAAATCGGCGCTGGCCATCGTGGCGCCATGGATGCCGTCGCGCCCGGTTTTCGAGCCGACATAGACGATCGGATTGCCCAGCCCGGTGGCGGCCGAATAAAAGATCCTGTCGGTATCGGCTACGCCCACGGTCATCGCGTTGACGAGGATATTGCCGTCATAGGCGCGGTGGAAATTGGTTTCGCCGCCAACCGTCGGCACACCCACGCAATTGCCATAGCCGCCGATGCCCGCGACCACGCCTTGCACCAGATGCTTCATTTTCGGATGGTCGGGCCGGCCAAACCGCAGCGCGTTGAGATTGGCCACCGGCCGCGCGCCCATCGTGAACACATCGCGCAAAATGCCGCCGACCCCGGTCGCAGCACCTTGAAAAGGCTCGATATAGCTCGGGTGGTTGTGGCTTTCCATCTTGAAGATCGCGGCCTGGCCATCGCCGATATCGATGACCCCGGCGTTTTCGCCCGGGCCGCAGATCACCCAGGGCGCGGTCGTTGGCAGTTTCTTGAGATGGATGCGGCTTGATTTGTACGAGCAATGCTCGGACCACATCACCGAAAAGATGCCGAGCTCGACCAGATTGGGCTCGCGCCCCAACGCGCCCAGCACGCGGGCATATTCGTCCTCGGTCAGCCCGTGGGCGGCGACAGTTTCAGGGGTGATGGGTGCAGACATGCGCGCGCTCTAAAGCATGAAGCGGCAAGTTTGCACCCGGTTTTTTGCCACCGCTCAGGCAGCGATGCGCCGCACCACGCTGGTCGCGATCACCGCCGCCACCGCCGTGGCAAAGCTGCCCCACAGGATATCGATCGCCGACAGCCATGTCGGCCAGCGCGCCAGCGTGGCCTGGTTGGTGAGGTCGTACGTCGCATAGCACAAGCCGCCGAGCAGCGCCGCGTTCAGCGCCGCGCTGCCGAGGCCCTCGGTCACCCCCGGGCGGATCGCAAACCAGGTCATCCCGCCCAGATAGACCAGATAGAACAGCACCGCCGGCCCGCCGCGGAATTGCGGCGCGAGCAGGTCGCCCAGCGCCGGGCGATAGATTCGCGAACCCGCATAGCTCAGCCAGCAGGCATCGAGTGCCCCGAACGCCAGCGCCGCCACGCCATAGCCGATCAGCCATTTCATTGCCTGTGTCTCCCTTTGCACCGGTCCGCTGGTACAATTCTGCCTGCGCACGGGCTTGACCGTGAAGGTGCGGGGCGTCAATTGTCCTCTTGATGACAAGTCACCCAGAAATCGCCGCGCTCTCGTTCGAAGACGCGCTCAAAGCCCTTGAGGATGTCGTGCGCCGGCTGGAAAGCGGCGAGGCGCCGCTCGATGAATCGATTGCGCTCTATGCGCGCGGCGATGCGCTGCGCGCGCATTGCCAGGCGCGGCTCGATGCGGCGCAAGCGCGGATCGAAGCGGTGGTCGCCGAACGCGACGGGGCGCTTGCCACCCGGCCATTCGACGAGGCCGTGGCGTGACCGCGATCGTGCAGGACAACCAGACCACTTCGCTGCTGGGCGATGCACTGGCGCGGATCGCGCAGGAAGTCGATGCCTGTTTCGACACCGTGCTGCCCATCCCGGGCGATCCGCGCGACCGCCTGTTCGATGCGATGCGCTACGCGGCGATTGGCGGCGGCAAGCGCTTGCGCCCGCTGCTGGTGACCGCGGTCGCGGGCATGTACGGGGTCGATCGCAATGTCGCGGTGCGGGTCGGCAGCGCGGTCGAGGCAATCCACGCCTATTCGCTGATCCACGACGACTT
>CAITOD010000451.1 GCA_903893935.1 uncultured Sphingomonadales bacterium | reverse complement strand
TTGAGCGCGCGCTGAAATTCGATCTCTTCGGCATTGGTCGGTTCGGGCAGGGTGTCGCCGGCCTCGATCCGCGCGCCCCACAGCGCGAACATCGTGGCATCGCCGCCGTCATCGAGAATGAGATTGGCGGTCTGGCCGCTGCCGTCGTCCCAGTCGAAGATGCGGCCGACATAGTCCCAGTAATCGGCCAGGCTTTCGCCCTTGATCGCAAACACCGGGATACCGCGCGCGGCGATCGCGGCGGCGGCATGGTCTTGCGTCGAATAGATATTGCAGGTCGCCCAGCGCACTTCGGCACCGAGCGCGGCCAGCGTTTCGATCAGCACTGCGGTCTGGATCGTCATGTGCAGCGATCCGGTGATGCGCGCGCCCTTGAGCGGCTGCGATGCCCCGAATTCCTGGCGCAGCGCCATCAGGCCGGGCATTTCGGTTTCCGCGATGGCGATTTCGGCACGGCCATAGTCGGCAAGGCCGATATCGGCGATCACGTAGTCCAGCTGGCTCACTTGCGCACTCCTTCAAGGTTTGAATCACGGGCGGCTCAGCCCGCCGATGCCTCCCCATAGCGGGGTCCGCAGCTAATATAAAGATGTCTTTATATCATGTCTCGGCGAGGCTGCGGTTGCGCTGTCACAGACCGCGCTTATATCCAGCCCTGGATCGGGATCGTCGCAGCGGCGACCCACCCCCCAAGCCTTTGCGCAAAGAAAGGAACCTGCAGGATGACAATCGCAGTTGGAGACAAGCTGCCCGACGTCAAAGTGGTCAAGGCCACCGCCGACGGCATCGACGCGGTGCAGACCACCGACTATTTCGCCGGCAAGAAAGTCGTGCTGTTTTCGGTGCCGGGTGCCTTTACCCCGACCTGCTCGGCCAAGCATCTGCCGGGTTTCGTGGCCAATGCCGATGCGATCAAGGCCAAAGGCGTCGATGAAATCGCCTGCACCGCAGTCAACGATCCGTTCGTGATGAAAGCCTGGGGCGCCGCCGCCGGTTCGCCCGATGTCACCATGCTGGCCGATGGCAATGGCGATCTTGCCAAAGCGCTCGACCTGGTGATGGATGGCACCGGCTTCGGTCTCGGCCTGCGCGGCCAGCGCTTTGCCGCGGTGATCAACGACGGCGTGGTCGAACAACTGCATGTCGAAGCGCCCGGCGACTTCAAAGTCAGCTCGGCCGAATACGTGCTCGAACACCTCTGATTTTGCGACCCGGAAGCCCTGCTCCGGCAGGGCTTCCGGGTTCAGTACCCCATCAGGCTCAGCACTTCCTTGCGGCTGCGGTTGTCCTCGAGGAACACCCCGATCAAGCGGCTGGTGATCATCCCCACGCCCGGTGTGCGCACCCCGCGCCCGGTCATGCAGCCGTGCTGCGCCTCGATCACCACGGCTACGCCATGCGGCTTCAGATTGTCCCAGATGCATTGCGCGACTTCGCTGGTCAGCCGTTCCTGGATCTGCAAGCGCCGCGCATAAGCATTCAACACGCGCGCCAGTTTCGAGATGCCGACGACTTTGTGGCGCGGCAGATAGGCAATCGCGGCTTTGCCGACGATCGGCGCCATATGGTGTTCGCAATGCGACTGGAACGGAATGTCCTTGAGCAGGACCAGTTCGTGATAGCCGCCGACTTCCTCGAATTGCCGGCCAAGATGCACGGCGGGATCTTCGCCATAGCCCTGGCAATATTCCTTCCATGCGCGCGCGACGCGCTTGGGCGTGTCGATCAGGCCTTCGCGCGCGGGATCGTCACCCGCCCAGCGGATCAGCGTGCGGATCGCCTCCTGCACATGATCGGGCACGGGCATTTTGCCCGAACGGTCATCATCGTCATCGTCGAATTCGTGCGCGGTCGCGTGAGTCATCCCGGGTCACCATCCTCGCGCTGTGCAGCCGTTCCAACGGTCGCTGCCTGCCGCATCCAAATATGCCGCATGCAAATAGGAATGCAGGCTTCGCACCGCAATGCCTGCGCACTTATTTGCGCGGCAGGATCACCTCGTCGGGGTGCGCGACATTGAGATCGCGCCGCAGCAGCTCGCCCACCAGATCGGGATCGGCATGGCGCGGATCGAGCAGCCCCACCCGGTTCTGCAACCGGTCGCGCACTGTGGTCAACCGCGCGATCTCGCGCTGGTTGCGTTCGAGAGCATGCGCATTTTCGATCCACGCCAGCACGCCGCTTGGTCCCGCCAGCGCAATCGCGCCAAGCACCAGCAGCACGACCAGCGCCGTGGTCTGGGTGAGGCTTTCACGCGGAAGCCGGAGCGTTTGCTGATGTCGCCGCATGCATGCTACCGAATCACACTCGAGCGAAGGATTCAACAGTGAATCAAAGCATTATCGCATCACCGCGCACAATGTCGCGACGAAATGTGCAAGAGGCACGATAAACCGCAACAAGCCGTAACGAAGGCCGTCCCCGGGCAAACATCGGCCTGTCGCAGTTTCGCGACGGTTGGTCGGGAATGGTTGCTTCGAGGCGTGACACGGGTGCGATCTTCAACGCATCTGGCCTGCTAGACGCCAAGCTCGCTGGATCGCCGTTTTGTTCAAGAATTTGCTGGCCAAATTGCGCTGTCTGCGCGGCCATCATGCCCCTGATCGCAATCGCGTGCGCCGCGATGGTCTCTATTACACCGGCACATGTCTCACCTGCGGCGTGCCGATCCGCAAGACCAACGGCAACCGCTGGCAGCCCTACAACCGCTGAACCGCTCAGCGTGCGGCCGCGACCACGCCGCGCACGATCGCGCGCGCCAGCGCCTCGGCTGCCGCTGCGCCCAGCCGCGCCAGCCACATGGCAATGCCGGCTTCGGGCTCCAGCGTTGCGAGATCGATCGCGCCGCTCGCCAACGCAAACACCGTATCGCCATCGAACGGGGTGTGCACCGGGCGGATCACGCGCGCGAGCCCGTCGTGCGCCATGATCGCCAGCCGTTTGGCTTGTGCCTTGTCGAGCCGCGCGTTGCAGGCGACCACCGCGAGCGTGGTGTTGGCCCCGGCCTGCAACCGGCCGAACCGGGCCAGCCGGCTGAGATCGGGGAACAGCTCACCCTCGCCCGTCCGCCAGCCGCCCTCGTGGCTTACCGCACCGACCGGATTGACGGCGGCGAGCGCGCCCACCACCAGCCCGTGTTCGAGCGCGATCGACGCGCTGCCAATGCCGCCGGGTTCCAAGCCCGCCATCGCCCCCCGGCCCGCGCCGACGCGGCCAAGCGCAAATGCCGAGCCCGGTTCGGCGGCAAGCGCCGCGCGCGCCGCTTCGCGCCCCAGCGCATGATAGGGCGGCTGATCAGCCCAATGCTTGTCGCCGGGGTTGGCCAGATCGAACAGGATCGCTGCGGGCACGATCGGCACGAGCGGCACCCCCAGCCCCATCGCCAGCCCGATCCCCGCGCCGGCCAGTTCGATCACCGCGCCATCGGCTGCGGCAAGCCCGAACACCGATCCGCCTGCGAGCGTGATCGCATGGATTCCCGGCACCAGATTTTCGGGCGCCATCACGTCGATTTCGCGCAAACCCGGCCCGCCGCCGCGCACATCCGCCGCTGCCGGCCACAAGCCCTCGCACAGCAGCAAAGTCGCGCCGGTACCATGGTGCTCGCTGGTGGCATGCCCGACGCGAAGCCCCGGCACATCGGTGATCAGATCGCGCAGCATGCCTCTCCCGCTATCGGGAAAAGACTAGCGTGCGGGTCTAGCGTGCACAAGCACCCGACGTGGCGCGCTCGAACAGGATCAGCGTGTTGTCGATCGGAATGCCGCGCCACAGCATCGCGGCAGGGAACTTCTGCGTGATGACATAGCCGGCGCGGCAGGCACTGCCCGCCAGATCGCGCTTGACCGGCTTGGGCAGCCAGATGATCGCGGCAAGCACCGCATCGGGGTGTGTCGCGAGCAACGCGTTCCATTCGCGCGGCGCTGGCAGCGCGTGCCAGGTCTCGTCGTTGTTCCAGCGCACGAATTGCGGGTTTGGCGCGCCATCGTGGTAATTGGTGTAGACATTGCGCGGCAACCACGGCTGCGTTTCAAAGCTCTGCCCGCCGAACGCGGCAATGCGCGCGCCAGGGTGGCGTTCGCGCCACGCCATGACCGCGGCCGCCGCCGGCTGCCCCGCCGAATAGGCGTTGGCCACGTCGAACAGC
>CAITOD010000450.1 GCA_903893935.1 uncultured Sphingomonadales bacterium | reverse complement strand
GAATCCTCTCTCCCCGACCAGTTTATCAATCTGATGAAACGGGATTGGACAGGGCAGCACTTGTGCCCCTGCGGGTCTCTTGTTGGTCTCGCTGTGCGAGACGGGGGCCGGAGGTTCGAATCCTCTCTCCCCGACCAATAAATCACGCAGTAAAGTCCGATTGGAGCAGTTGTGACTCCTCCCCCCTCCCCTGAAGGGGAGGGGCTAGAAGGGTTGCCGTCCGCGCGGATCAGGCGGCCTTGGCGGTTCGCTCGACAGCAGGCGCGGCATTATTTGCGATCGCCGCCTCCGCGCTGGGCAGCAGGATCGTGGTTGTGGCACCGGTGCCCGGTCCGTCGCTGGCAATGGTCAGAGTTCCGCCCATCGCGTTGATCGTGTTCGCGCACCAGTGCAGGCCAAGGCCACCGCGTTTGTCGCGGCGTGTCGAAAATCCGCGAACGAACAAGTCCTGCGTTCTGGCCGGATCGAAGCCGTCGCCGTTGTCGGAAATCGTGATGCTTTCCATTGTGCGGCCATCGACCGCGACGGTGCTGCCGACAATCCGGATATGCCCTTCGCTGCGCTTTGCGGCGGCGATGGCTTCGACCGAATTGGTCAGCACATTGCCCACCACCTGGGCGATCAGCACGCGGTCACCCTGCACCACGCGCTTGTGATCATCAGCATAATCGACTGTGATCGCGCAGCCTTTGCCGTTGTAGGTCGCGATCGCGAGGCTGGCTGAAACAACCGCGGTCAGGTTGCAGACCGTGCGTTCCTCGGTCGATGACAGCGAAGCCTGTTCGGCCGAGATCGTTTCGGCCACTTGTGCCACGGCGCGATGGGCCTCGTAGACTTTGGCCAGCGCGGCTTCAAACTGTTCGGCATTGCGATCGATCGCGGCGGTCACAAAAGCCGCCAGTTGCTGGCGTCGCTCAGGCGTAAGATCGTCGTTGGCGAGTTCGGCGAGCGCGCGCACGACATAAGCCCTGGTCGGGAATTCGAGATCCTGCGGCAGCAACGACAGCAGCGTGGTCACCGGGCACAATCCGTTGCGCACATTGTGCAGGCTGCCGATCGCGCTCTGGCTCTTGCCGATCTGGAACGACTGCGCTTCCATCCGCGCACGCAGATCGCGCAATTGCGCCAGCATTGCGTTGAACCCTGATGCCAGCGCGCCGATTTCGTCGCGCCGCCCGTCATGCGCAATGTCGGTCAGTTCGCCGGTGTCGCCGATCGTATCGACATGCTGCTTGAGCGCCAGCAGCGGGGTCACCATCGAACGGTTGAGCACCACCGACAGCGTGAGCAGCATCAGCAGGATCAGCCAGGCGAGGCTGCCGATCATCGTCACGACAAGCTCGCGGCTGGCCTGCATCATCGCGCGGTGCTGGCTGTAGGTCACCGCCGCAACCGGCGTACCGTCAAGGCCGGGAACCGGGATACGATAATCGATCCGGTCGTTCGAAGCGAACCGGAAGCCGTACGCATCGCCGCCATGCGTATCGAGCGTCGTTGCCACCTGCAGCGCTTCTGACAACGTGGCTGCATTGACCTGAAAGGCCATCAGCACATAGCCGGAAGGCGTCCCCGATCCGTCTGAGCGGGTGACCGGCACCATTGCGACAGCGAGCACGCGGTCTCCGGCGCGCGCAAAAAACACCGTGCGGGTGCGCGCCCTGGCGCGCGCGATCATCGCATCGGATCCTCCGAGCGCGCGCAAGCGTCGGACCATGTCAGGAATCAGCTTGCCATCGTCGCGATTGTAATACACCACCGCGCGCGGCTGCTTGTCGAAACGAAAATAGCCGATTCCGTCAACACCGGCGGCCTTTGCTTCCGCAGCATGCACGTTTACATTGAGAAATTTCTGATTG
>CAITOD010000449.1 GCA_903893935.1 uncultured Sphingomonadales bacterium | reverse complement strand
CGACAGATCGACCGTGCAGCCGAACTTCCGGAGCTCTGTTTGTCAAACCTCGATGTTGGTCAGGATCCGCCGGCAGAGCACCTGAACGCGCTGGCAAAATTATACGGTCAAGGGCGGTTTGCTGACGTCGTGGCGCACAGTTCAGCGCTGGTTCGAACATACCCCGGTTCGTTTTTGCTCTGGACCATGCTTGGTATTGCCAGCGCGCGAAGCTCGCAAATCGATCAGGCGGCGAATGCGTTGACCCGGGCCTGTGCGTTGAAGCCGGACGCTGCAGACGCGCATCGCAACCTTGGCGACATACTCAGAATGCAAGGCAAGCCAGATCAGGCTGGCGCATCATACCGGCGCTGCCTGGAACTGCGGCCAGACGATGCCGTTGTCCATTGCAAACTGGGAGGTTTGCTGAAAGATCAAGGGGTTTTGCAAGATGCGGCGGCCTGCTATCGCCGTGCCTTGTCGTTCAAACCCGACTTTGTCGAGGCGCACAACAATCTTGGCCTCGTTCTCAAGGAACTCGGGAGGCCTGAAGAGGCGGCTGCATCCTATCATCGCGCTCTGGCGCTGAATGCCAACTATGCAGAGGCGCACGACAACCTTGGCGTGGTGCGCAAAGAACAGGGAATGCAGACAGAGGCTGCCGCTTGCCATCGCCGCGCTCTGTCGCTCAAACCCGATTTTGCCGAGGCACACAACAACCTTGGTCTGGTGCTCAAAGAGCAAGGCATGCTGTCCGAAGCGGCCGCGTCCTATCGTCGTGCCCTCGCGCTCAAGCCCGCCTTTGCCGAGGCGTACAACAACCTTGGCAATGTGCTTTATCAGCAAGGGCTGCTGGAGGATGCAGCGGCGTCCTACCATCGCGCCCTGGCGCTCAAGCCCGACTATGTCGAGGCGGAAGCGGCCTTGCTTCACCAGTTGCAGCATATGGCGGATTGGCAGAACCACGATGGTCTGGCGCTTGCCTGCGCCCGACTTGCATCGCATGACAAAGCGATTGCGCCCTTCCTTTTTCTCACGATGGCGGATGATGCAGCGCTTCAACTGCGATTTTCGCGCAAATTTGCGGCAGAGAAATTCAGGCAAGACCCGATGCCCTTGCCCGCAAGGCCCTCCGGCAGGCCAGAGCGTTTGCGCGTGGGTTATTTCAGCGCCGACTTTTACGACCATGCCACGCTATTTCTGATGGCGGGCCTGCTGCGAGCGCATGACAAGACGCGTTTTGAAATTTTTGCCTACAGCTATGGCCGGGCGAAGCCAGGCGTGTGGGGTGAACGCGCGCGTCAGAATGTGGATCATTTCATCGATGTGGCAAACCAGCCCTCACGCGTCATTGTTGATCTGGCGCGGTCGCACCGGCTCGATATCGCGATAGATCTAAAAGGCTATACCGGCGGTGGCAGGTCTGAACTGTTTCAGCACCGGCTCGCCCCTGTTCAGATCAACTATCTTGGTTATCCAGGATCGATGGGCGCCGATTTTATTGATTACATTGTTGCCGATCCGATTGTCATTCCCGATGAACAACGCGCTTTTTACAGTGAGAGCGTAATCTATCTGCCGCACAGCTATCAGCCCAACGACAACACCCGGACAATCGCAGCCACGACCACCACCCGCGCAGATTTCGGCTTGCCCGAGGCAGGATTTGTGTTCTGTTGTTTTAACAACAGCTACAAGATTGGTCCGCGCGAGTTTGATATCTGGATGCGCATGCTGCGCACGGTCGAAGGCAGCGTGCTTTGGCTGCTCAAGGCCAACCGGTGGTGCGAGAACAACTTGCGCCGCGAAGCCGCAGCGCGCGGAATTGCTTCGCACCGTCTGGTTTTCGCCGACCGGCTTGGCCAAAGTGACCATCTCGCCCGTCACAAGCATGCCGACCTGTTCCTCGACACGTTTAACGTGAACGCGCATACGACGACAAGCGACGCGCTGTGGGCCGGTCTGCCAGTGGTGACCAGGATCGGCAGGCAATTTGCTGCGCGTGTTTCGGCCAGTCTGCTTGCTGCCGTCGGTTTGCCTGAATTGATTACCGAGACTGATGAAGCGTACGAGGCGCTGATCCTTGCGCTCGCCACCGATCCGTCCAGGTTATCGGAAATGCGGGCAAGACTTGCCGTAAATCGCCTAAACCAACCTTTGTTTGATACGCATACCTACAACCGCAATTTTGAGTTTGGGCTCGAAAAAGCTTTCGAATACTATCTGGCCGGGAATGTACCACAAGATATCCGGGTGCTCTGATCCTCAGAAGTTTGTGGACATGATCGGAAACTGCATGAACGATTTGGTGGGTCAAATTGGACGTTGAACGCCGATAACGGGGATTCACAGTCGTTAGCGGCTGTGCGACAAGCTGGCGCATGAGCAGAATCGTTCGCAGCCTCGCGCTGGCATTGGCCATTACCGCCGGCTCGGGGGCCATGATCGCCGGTTCGGGCACAGCAGTGGCGCAAGACCTGCCCGTGGCGGCGACCGGTGCGGCCGGGTTTCCGGCGTTTCTGCAAGTGCTCGCGGCCAAGGCGCGCGCCGAAGGGGTGCGCGAGGCGACGATCCATGCGGTAATCGACGGATTGACGTTCGACCCCGATGTGGTGTGGCACGATCGCAGCCAGCCCGGCGGGCCGCCCACCGCGATCCCGCATTTCGAGCCTTATCGCCGCACCCATGTCGACGCGACGCGGATTGCGCACGGGCGGGCGATCTACACCGCATCGTCGGCGCTGATTGCCCAAGTCGAGGCGCAATATGGGGTGCCCGGGCCGATCGTGCTGGCGATCTGGGGGCATGAAACCAGCTATGGCGGGTTTACCGGCACGTATGACTTGCCGCGCGCAATTGCCTCGCTTGCCTATGACGGGCGGCGGCGCACACTGTTCAGCGAGGAATTCG
>CAITOD010000448.1 GCA_903893935.1 uncultured Sphingomonadales bacterium | reverse complement strand
GTGCGGCTGATGGATATCGGCACGGTCAAGGATGCGCCCGAAGACGTGCGCACGATGGGGCTGTTCAACGGCAGGAATTCCGTGCCGATCATCATCACCCGCCAGCCCGATGCCAATATCGTCCAGACGGTGGATGCCATCAACGCGCAGATTCCCGCGCTGCGGGCCCTGTTGCCCGACGATATCAAGCTGGCCGTGGTGGCCGACCGCACGATCACCATCCGCGCCTCGCTGCTCGAAGTCGAAGTGGCGTTGCTGGTATCGACGCTGCTGGTGGTGGCCGTGGTCAGCCTGTTTCTGCAAAGCTGGCGCGCGACGCTGATCCCGGCGGCGGCGATCATCGTGTCGCTGCTCGGCACGCTGGGGGTGATGTACCTGTCGGGCTTTCTGCTCGACAACCTGTCGCTGATGGCGCTGACCGTGGCGACCGGGTTCGTGGTGGACGATGCGATCGTGGTGGTGGAAAACATCGCCCGCCATGTCGAGGCCGGCGAGAAACCGATCCCGGCGGCATTGCGCGGTGCGGGCGAAGTCGGTTTTACGGTGCTTTCGATTTCGATCAGCCTGGTCGCGGTGTTTATTCCGCTGGTGTTCATGGGCGGCATTCTCGGGCGCCTGCTGCGCGAATTCGCGCTGACCATGACCGCCGCGGTGATGATCAGTCTGGTGGTTTCGTTGACGGTAACGCCAATGCTCGCCGCACGTCTGCTTGAACCCGAACACGAACGGCTGGCGCATCTCGATCGCTACAGCAACTGGGTGTTCGAACGGTCGCGCCGGTTGTTCGACTGGATGCAGCGCAGCTATGCCCGCCAGCTCGACTGGTCGCTGGCGCATCGCGGGCCGGTGCTGCTGATCCTGCTCGGCGCGGTGCTGCTCAATGTCTATTGTCTGATGATCGCGCCCAAAGGCTTTCTGCCGCAGCAGGATACCGGCACGATGACCGGCGGGCTGCGCGTCGACCAGTCGCTGTCATTTCAGGAAATTGCCAGCAAGTTCAAGCAGATCGAACGAATTGTACGGTCCGATCCGGCAGTCCGCAACGTGGTCGCGTTTGCCGGTGGCGCACGCGCCGGTTCGGGCTTCATGTTTGCCATCCTGAAGCCGCGCGAAGACCGCAGCGGCGTGGCCGATGTCATTGCCCGGCTGCGACCAAGACTGGCACGGGTGCGCGGGGTCAGCCTGTTTCTCAATCCCGTGCAGGATCTGCAAGTCGGCGGGCGCCAGACCACCAGCCAGTACCAGTATGTGCTCTATGCCGATACGCCCGATCTGCTGGCCGACGCGGGCGACCGGCTGGTCAAGGCGCTGAAAGCGCAGCCCGGCAAGATCACCGATGTGGACATTGATCAGCAGGATGCGGGGGCGACCACTTATGTTACGGTCGATCGCGATCGCGCCAGCGGCCTTGGCATCCCGATGATGACGATCGACAACACGCTGTACGACGCATTCGGACAGCGCGAGGTCGCCAATATCTACAAAGGGCTCAACCAGTATCACGTGGTGATGGAGGCCGACCCGCGCTTCAACGGCAAGCCCGAGGCGCTCAACGATCTGTACCTCGCAACGGGCGGCAATATTGCGCTCGCCAAACAGGCATCGGCCGCCAATGCATCGCTGGGCGCCAATGCGGCGCTGGGCAGCGCGGTCAGCACCGCGCCCGAAACGCTGATCCCGCTGTCGACGATTTCGCACTGGTCGGCATCGTCGACCAACGCCGCGGTCAGCCATTCGGGCGGCGAACCTTCGGCGACGGTTTCGTTCAACTTGCCCGCATCGGTATCGCTCGGGCAGGCGAGCACGGTGATCGCCGAGGCGCAGGCGCAATTGCACCTGCCGGCAACCGTGCACGGCGATTTCGGCGGCGCGGCCAAAGTGTTCCAGCAATCGACCGCGACGATCCCGTTGCTGATCGTGGCGGCGATCGGCACGATCTATATCGTGCTGGGCATCCTCTACGAAAGCGCGATCCATCCGCTGACGGTGCTGTCGACACTGCCTTCGGCGGGGCTCGGGGCGATCCTCGCGTTGATCGTGACCGGCGGCGAATTTGACATCATTGCGCTGATCGGGATCATCCTGCTGATCGGGATCGTGAAGAAGAACGCAATCCTGATCATCGACTTTGCCATTGAAAGCGAACGGCTATTCGGCATGGCGCCGCATGCCGCCATCCGCGAGGCGTGTCTGTTGCGGTTTCGGCCGATCCTGATGACCACGCTGGCC
>CAITOD010000447.1 GCA_903893935.1 uncultured Sphingomonadales bacterium | reverse complement strand
TACCCGCCGTCGCGTTCATAAAATGCCGAGGCGCGCAGCGCGATGCCTGTGGCGAGCGGCACGTTGACAAAGCCCTCGATCGTCCCGCCCGACGAATTGCTGCCTTTGCCAAATGTCGTGCCGGTCACATCGAACCCGGCTTCGAACTTGTTCGGATTGGGCTTCTTGGTGATCAGCCGCAGCGTGCCTGACAGCGAACTCGACCCGAACAGCGTGCCTTGCGGTCCTGACAGCGCTTCGACGCGTTCGATGTCATAGACATGCAAGTCGGGTGCGCCGCCAATCGTGGTCAGCGGGATTTCGTCGAGATAGAGCGCGCTCGTCGGCTGCGGCCCCGAGTGGCTGCCGTTGGCATCCGACCCGCTCGACACGCCGCGGAAATAGATCTGCGACTGGCCGGGACCGAACGACTGGAAGCTGACACTGGGCAGCAGCTTGGCGTAATCGTCGAAGCTCGAAATCTGGTTTTCCTCGAGCTTTTTCGAACTGAACGCCTCGATGCTGATCGGCACGTCCTGCAGATATTGCGCGCGCTTTTGCGCGGTCACGACGATCTCCGGGCTTGGCTCGGGTGCGGCCGCAGCGGGTGCTTCGGCGTCGGCGGCATGGGCTTGCGCGCCCCCCAGTATCGAACCGCCCAGGATCGAACCGCTCAACAGCATCGACAGCATAGCCGCCTTGCCGGAAGCGCGTGCGTGCAACCTCATGTCAATTCCCTTATTCAACCTTTTTGATGGACCTTAGCTGCACCAGAGCGCGCGTCGACGCAAGCGCGACACGCTGAATCCATGCGCAGTGATGCACGAAATCAACGCGTCGTGGCACGCTGGTGCGCGTAGGCTTGCGTACCCCGATGGTGGACAAAGTCTTCGGCCAGCACTGCGTCGATCGCGAGATCCGGGGTTGTGGCGAGTTCGGCGTAGAGCGGGGCAAAATCGGTGTTGAGCGTGACATCGAGCAGGCTGTCAAAGCTCTCGATCACAAAATATGTCTGCTGGAAATCATCGATCCGGTAAGGCGTGCGCATCACCCGACGCAAATCGAAGCCGAGCCGATGGGGCGAACTGTCTTCGAGCGCAAACACCGATTCCGCGTGCGACGAGACGATGCCCGCGCCATAGAGCCGCAAACCGCCGCTGCCCTGCACCAGCCCGAATTCGACAGTATACCAATAGAGCCTCGCCAGCCGCGCCATGGCGCCGAGCCCGCCAGCGCGCTGCCCGCCGCGTCCATAAGCCTGGAGATAATCGGCAAACACCGGGTTGGCGAGCAGCGGCACATGCCCGAACACATCGTGAAACACATCGGGTTCGCGCAGATAATCGAGTTGATCGGGGCGCCGGATAAAGTTGCCCGCGACAAACCGCCGGTTGGCAAGGTGGTCGAAAAACACATCGTCGGGCACCAGCCCCGGCACTGCCACCACTTGCCAGCCGGTGCGCTGCATCAGCCGGTCGGACAGCGCGGCGAAATCGGGGATGCCCGGTTCGGCGAGCCGCAGAAATTCCAGTCCTTCGAGAAATTCGGGTGCGACGCGGCCATGCAGCATCCGTGCCTGCCGGTCGAACAGCAGGTCCCAGGTGGCATGATCCTGCGCGCTGTAATGCGCCCAGTCCTGCGCGATGGTCCAGTCGTCGGCAGCGCCGGCGGGACGTTCGAGCGCAGCAGCATCGGCCATGGCAATCCCCGTTTGATTTCTTGTGAAACGATAACACGGCTTGGCGCACGTGCCTATGGCCCGGCAGCACGGGTACGCAACCGGGGCAATGGAACGGCTTCGCGGGCTGGCTGACGATCGGCCCGCCGCGCTGCGGTGGCCGGGGCGCGTGCGCTTCATGCGGGTCAGTCCGCTTGGCGACGACCGATTCGGCCAGGCCGGCGATCGGCCCGAAGGGCGCGCCCGCGAACGCCGGCATGCGCCGGCCTTGCGATAAAAGACCGCTGACGCATCATCCAAGACGATTGCTTTTGGTGCATTAGGCAGTAAAACTCCCATCCGGCAGGTGCGGATTGGGTGGATGTTTTTAGAACGTTCAACAAACCCGACCAAATTGTCGACTGAAATCGGGAAATTGAAACAATTTGCCGCTTCTGTAGACAAGACGGTCGGCTGATCCGCCGGTTGTGCGTTGGGCGAGGCCCGGTCTGTGTCCCGCAGTCCGGTCAGGGGGTGCAAAATGGGGTGGTTCCGGTTGCTAGTCCTGGCAGTCTTGACGGTGCTGGCCGCGCCTGCCAGCGCCGGAACGCCGGTCTTCGGGGGCGTCGCGACTTGTGCCGGATCGACTTGCCATGGCCGGCCGGAAGGCAATGGCGCGGTGGTGCGGCAGGATGAGCTTGCGCACTGGCAGGATCCATCGAGTCTGACCGGCGCGCATGCGCGCGCTTATGCCGTGCTCGCCAGCCCGCGCGGCGCCAAAATCGCGGCTGCTCTGGGCCTTGGGCCCGCGACTTCGGCCACGGCTTGCCTCGGCTGCCACGCAACCAATCCCCCCGCCACAGAGCGCGGACCGCTGTTCCGCGTTGCCGATGGCGTGGGCTGCGAATCGTGCCATGGCGCGAGCGGTTCGTGGCTGGCCTCGCACTATGCGGTGCGCGGCACACATGCCGACAATGTTGCGCACGGGATGATCGCGCTCGACCGGCCTTCGGCGCGCGCCGGCGTGTGTCTCGATTGCCATTATGGCGCAGCGCGAACCGGAAATTTCGTTACGCACCAGATGATGGCAGCGGGGCATCCGCGCGTGGCGTTCGAGCTCGATCTGTTCTCCTCGCAGCAGCAGCACTGGAACGAAGACGCCGATTATGCCGCGCGCAAAGGCCGCAGCGACCACTTGCGGCTGTGGGCCGTGGGCCAGGCCGAAGCGGTGCGCCGCTCGGTTACGCTGTATGGCATGCCGTCGTTGCGGTCGCAGGGCGAGTTTCCCGAATTCACCTTTTTCGATTGCCATTCGTGCCACCGCCAGATCGATGACGATCCAGCCAAAATCAAAGGGTTTACCGCCAATCCGGCGCGCCCGATTCCCTATGGGACCCCGCCCTATAACGACGAGAACATGATCATGCTGTCGGCGGCGGCGCGCGTGCTGGCACCGGCTGCGGCGAGCGATTTCGACAATGCCGCGCGCGCGTTCCATGCCAGCATCGGCAGCGGGCGCGGGCAGGATGCGGCGGCGGCGCGGCTCGCCGGATCGGCCGAGCGGCTGGTTGCCGCGCTCGATCATGCGCCGGCGCGGCCCAATGCGGCGTTCGATGTGGTGGCGGCCATTTCGGGTGCTGCGACCACCCCGCGCTTCACCGACTATGAGGGATCGGTGCAGGCGGTGATGGCGCTCGATAC
>CAITOD010000446.1 GCA_903893935.1 uncultured Sphingomonadales bacterium | reverse complement strand
TCCGCGACGATTTCAACATCGAAAAACTGCGCTATCACAAGATCGTGATCAGGACCGACGCCGATGTCGACGGCGCCCACATCCGCACGCTGCTGCTGACGTTCTTCCACCGCCAGCTGCCCGAAATCATCAAGCTGGGCCACCTGTTCATCGCCCAGCCGCCGCTCTACAAAGTCGCCAAAGGCCGCAGCGAAGTCTACCTCAAGGACAACGCCGCGCTCGATCGCTACCTCGTCGATGCCGGTCTTGCCGGCCGCGTGCTCGAAACCAGCGGCGGCGCGCGCAGCGGCGCCGACCTCGTCACGCTGATGGACCACGCGCTCAAACTGCGCGACCTGATGGCCTTTGTCCCCCGCCGCTACGACCCGACGATTGTCGAAGCGCTGGCATTGGCCGGCGCCTTCGACCCCGCGCTGACCGACGAAACCCGCCCCGCCGCGCTCGCGCGCGGCGCCGCCTGGCTCGATCGCGGCGACCCCGAAGCGCGCTGGTCCGCGCAGATCGCGGCCGAAGGCGGCTACCTTGTCCAGCGCCTGTGGCGCGGCGTGACCGACCACCACGTGATCGAACCCGGCTTCCTCGTCAGCCAGGAAGCCCGCCGCCTCCACCGCCTCGCCGCCGAACAGGCCGAAGTCTACTCCGGCAAGGCGCGCCTCGTGCGCAGCAGCACCGCGCCCGCCGAACCCGCCGAGCCGGTGACCGAAGGCGACGAGGAAACCCCGGCACCCACCCGCACCGCACCCGCCGGCGACGCCATCGGCCGCCCCTCGCAACTGGTCGAAGCCGTGTTCGCCGCCGGCCGCAAAGGCCTGTCGGTCCAGCGCTACAAAGGCCTGGGCGAAATGAACGCCGACCAGCTGTGGGAAACCACGCTCGACCCCGACCACCGCACGCTGCTGCAAGTGAAAATCGAAGACGCCGACGTGACCGACGAAATCCTCACCCGCCTGATGGGCGACATCGTCGAACCCCGCCGCGAATTCATCCAGGACAACGCGCTCAACGTCGCCAACCTCGACGTCTGACCCAATCCTCCCCGAACCGGGGAGGGGGACCGCGCGAAGCGTGGTGGAGGGGCGTGTGTCGGGGCATTTGTTTGCCTCCGGCGGGCAAGGGCTATTGCCCTTGTATCCCGTTAGTGGCTTGGTCGGTGCGCGAAGCCCACGCGGCTTCTTGACGGATGGGGTTACGTTGTCTCCCGACGATGCCTGACACAATTCTCTCAGGCTTTTCGTCATTCCTGCGAAGGCAGGAATCCAGTGGCTATGACAGGATTTCGCTTGCACGCGCGGTGTTTGAGCAAGAAACTGGCTCACTCCGTTGAGCGTTGTTTCCTGCCTCCGCAGGAATGACAGGGCAAGCTGCGGCAAATGTCCGCCAAACAACGGGATGCAAGGGCCCATGGCCCTTGCCCGCCGGAGGCCCCTGAACCTTACTCCGCCGCAATCCCCGCCGCGTTGAACATATCGAGCGACACTTCCTCGGTCGGCTCCACATTCGCCGCAGACTTCGCCTTGCGGCGACCGTCGAAAGCCGACCACACGTCGTTCCAGGTGCCGCGTGTGGCGGCTTTGGAATACTCCGTCGCGCGGGTTTCGAAGAAGTTGGCGTGTTCGACGCCGTTGAGCAGCGGGGCGAGCCAGGGGAGCGGGTGGTCTTCGATCATGTAGATCGGCTGGAAGCCGAGCTGGCCGAGGCGCCAGTCGGCGATGTAGCGGATGTAGCGTTTGATTTCCTTTGCCGACATGCCGGGCACGGGGCCTTGTTCGAAAGCGAGATCGATAAAGGCGTCTTCGAGGCGGACGGTTTTCTGGCAGCAGTCGATGATATCTTCCTTGACCGCTTTGGTCAGGCAGCCGCGTTCCTGCACGAAAGCGTGGAACAGGCGGACGATGCCTTCGCAATGGAGCGTTTCATCGCGCACCGACCAGGTGACGATCTGGCCCATGCCTTTCATCTTGTTGAAGCGGGGGAAGTTCATCAGCATCGCGAACGAGGCGAACAGCTGGAGCCCTTCGGTAAAGCCGCCGAACATGGCGAGCGTGCGCGCGATATCTTCGTCGCTATCGACGCCGAACTGCTGCAGATAGTCATGCTTGGCGCGCATTTCCTCGTATTCGAGGAACATGCCGTATTCGCTTTCGGGCATGCCGATGGTGTCGAGCAAGTGCGAGTAGGCGGCAATGTGGACGGTTTCCATGTTGGAAAACGCGGCCAGCATCATCTTGATCTCGGTCGGTTTGAACACGCGGCCATATTTGTCGTGGTAGCAATCCTGCACTTCGACATCGGCCTGGGTGAAGAAGCGGAAGATCTGCGTGAGCAGATTGCGTTCGTGTTCGCTGATGTTCTGTGCCCAGTCGCGGCAATCTTCGCCCAGCGGCACTTCTTCGGGCATCCAGTGGACTTGCTGCTGGCGTTTCCAGAACTCGTAGGCCCAGGGATATTCGAAGGGCTTGTAGGTCTTGCGGGCTTCGAGAAGAGACATGGGACGAACTCCGGGGAAAACGCGAAAACGGGTTTACGACAGTTTGGTCGCAAGGGGAAAGGCGGCCCGGCGGGGCACGCCAAAAGCCCGACCGGCGCGAAGGCCGGTCGGGCAGGAACGGTTTGCAACGACGACGCGCGAAGGCGTCGACCGGGCTATTTCCAGAACCAGCGTGGGCTGAGGCCGCGATCCTTGCGGTTGCGCCACATCTGAATGTAGAGCCAAAGCCCTGAAAAGCTGAAAAACACCATGGCAAAGCCCGCCAGCGTGGCAATCACAACGCCCACAGGACCAAGGCTTTCCCCCGAATGGAGATGGTGCAGCAGACCGACCAGCGCGCGCGGATCGCCCGCCTTGGGCTTGGGTCGGCAGGTATAGTCCGGCGGGCAGACGAAGGCCGGAGCACCGGTCGCAGAAGCATGCT
>CAITOD010000445.1 GCA_903893935.1 uncultured Sphingomonadales bacterium | reverse complement strand
GGGTGCCCGGCGCCGTCCTTGACACGAATCACCCGGGTCAACAGCACCCCGGTGTTGCCGGTGATCACCCGGCCCGGCTCGAACATCAGCGTCACGCCCCAGTCGGCGGTGACCCGCGCCACCATCGCGGCATAGTCGGCCGGCTGCGGAAACACCTCGCCCGCCTTGTACGGCACGCCGACCCCGCCGCCCAGATCCATATGCGTCACCGTATGGCCCGCCGCACGGATGGCGCGCATCAGGCCGCCGACTTTGGTGAAGGCGGCCTCCAGCGGATCGAGCCGCGCCAACTGGCTGCCGATATGCAGCGCCAGCCCGCGCATTGCCAGACCGGGCTCGCCGGCCAGCCGGGCATAGATGTCTGCGGCACGGTCAAACGGCACGCCAAACTTGTTTTCCGCCTTGCCGGTCGAAATCTTGCCGTGCGTTCCGGCATCGACATCGGGATTGACGCGCAGCGCGCACGCGGCCGTGCGGCCCAGACCGCGCGCGATCTCTGCCAGTTCGAGCCCTTCTTCAAGGCTTTCGAGATTGAACTGACCGATCCCGGCTTCGAGCGCGCGGGTCATTTCGGCAGCGGTCTTGCCGACGCCCGAAAAGACCACGCTATCCGGCGCCATCCCGGCGGCGAGCGCCCGTTCCAGCTCTCCGCCCGAAACGACATCGGCCCCATAGCCTTCGGCGGCGAGCACTTTGAGCACGGCAAGATTGGGGTTCGACTTGACCGCAAAGGCGATCCGCGCCGACGGCAGGATCGCCAGCGCATCGCGAAACACCCGCGCATGGCGTGTCAATGTGGCGCGCGAATAGACATAGACCGGCGTGCCCACCGCATCGGCAATGTGCGACAAGGGCACGGCTTCGGCATGGAGCACGCCGTCGCGATATTCAAAATGATCCATCGAACAGGGTCTCGCGCAATCAGTTTTCAGGCGGCAGGTCGAACGGATCGTCGGCGCGTTCTTCGGACCGCACGCGCACATCGACATTGCGTTCGGGCCGCGCCAGTACCGGCGCCTTGAGCATCTGTTCGGCCTTGGGCTGATAGCCGCTGCCATAAGGGGCCGGCGGCAGGCTATGTCCTGCCAGCGGTTTCAGATCGCGCCGGTTGCCGCAAGCAGACAGCGCCAGCAAAGTCACGAGCACAAGCGTTGAACGGCGCATCATGGTCAGCTCTCCAGTCCCAGCGCGGCCCTCGCCTCGGCCACGCGCAAGGCCACCTGCGCCGGGGCCGTGCCGCCGTGGCTGGCGCGTGCGGCCACGGATGCCTCTACCGACAAAGCGGCAAAGACGCGTTGGTCGATCCGCGGATCGATTGCCTGCAAGTCGTCAAGCGGCAACTGGTCGAGCGCGATGCCCCGGCTTTCAGCCAGGCGCACTGCGGAGCCGGTGATATGATGCGCCTCGCGGAACGGAATATCGGCCTGGCGCACCAGCCAGTCGGCCAGATCGGGGGCGGTGGCATAGCCCAGTTCGGCGGCAGCGCGCATGCGATCGGTGCGGAACCGCGCCTGCG
>CAITOD010000444.1 GCA_903893935.1 uncultured Sphingomonadales bacterium | reverse complement strand
TCGAGCGCGCGCATTTCGGCCGCGTTGATCCGCTGGCGCATATGGAACGGGCGCAAGTCCGACGGGCTGTCGAGCCCGGTCGAAACGATGATTTCGTGCAGCGCCCTGAGCGTCGAGGCGTGGAAGCGCGCGACGCGTTCGGCCTTTTCCTCGACCACCAGCCCGCGCTGGCGCGCGAGCGATTGCGTGGCGATGCCGGTCGGGCACAGATCGGTGTGGCATTTGAGCGACTGGATGCAGCCGATCGAGAACATGAAAGCGCGCGCGGCGTTGCACCAGTCGGCGCCCAGCGCGGCGTTGATCGCAATGCCCGCACCCGAAGTCACTTTGCCGCTCGCCGCCAGCCGCACTTCGCCTTTGAGCCCGGCGCCGACCAGCGCGTTGCGCGCCAGCATCAGCCCTTCGCGCAGCGGCATGCCGAGCCGGTCGGACAATTCCTGCGGCGCGGCGCCGGTGCCGCCCTCGCCGCCGTCGATCACCAGAAAATCGATCCGCACCCCGGTCTTGAGCATGGCTTTGGCGAGCGCGAACAGTTCGTGCGGCATGCCGACGCACAGTTTCAGCCCGACCGGTTTGCCGCCCGACAGCTCGCGCAGTCTGGCGGCAAATTCCATCAGTTCGACCGGCGTGCCGAAGGCCGAATGGCGGGGCGGCGAAATGCAATCCTGCCCCAGCGGCACGCCGCGCGTTTCGGCGATTTCGGGGGTGACTTTGGCCGCCGGCAGCACCCCGCCATGGCCCGGCTTGGCGCCCTGGCTGAGCTTGATTTCGATCATCTTGACCGCGGGGTTGGCGGCATGATCGGCAAACATCACCGGGTCGAAATGCCCGTCCTTGTCGCGGCAGCCGAAATAGCCCGATGCGACTTGCCAGACCACGTCGCCGCCGTGCTTGAGGTGATAGGGCGACATCGAGCCTTCGCCGGTGTCGTGATAACACCCGGCGAGCCGCGCGCCGAGATTGAGCGCCTCGATCGCGCGGCCGCCCAGCGCGCCAAAGCTCATCGCCGAAACATTGAGCCGCGAGGCCGAATAAGGCACCGCGCACTGGCTCGAGCCGACGGTGACGCGCATGGCCGAATCCGCATCGGGGTTGGGCAGCATCGAATGCGACAGCCACTCGTATTCGCTCGAATAGACGTCGAGCTCGGTGCCGAACGGATGCGCATCGGCAGTGCCGTGCGCGCGGGCATAGACCAGATCGCGGTCTTCGTGGCTGAACGGGCGGCCGTCGAGATCGGCCTCGACCAGATAGGACCGCGAGAACGGGCGGAAGCTTTCGAGCACCCAGCGCGCGCGCGCCATGCCGGGGAAATTGCGCCGCAAGCTGTGTTGGGTCTGGGCCAGATCGATCACCGCCAGCCACAGCATGATCACCGCCAGCACGACCGCGACCAGCCAGAACAGCCCGCCAAGCTCAATAAAGCCGACAAGCCCCGCAACCATCAGCGCCAGGCCGACCCAGATCACCAGATTGCGCCGGAGCGGATGATCTTTCAGCAAAGAAGTCGCGAGCGAGGTCTGGCTGTGGTGCGCGTGTGCCTGCGATGCGTTGCTCATGCCCGTCTCCCCCGCTGCGGCAATCACCGCCGCTCCTGCGCACCTGCCTCGCCTGCGCGCGCCTTGTTGTAAAGGCTCGAATCCCGCTTGTCATACTTCGCGCGATGT
>CAITOD010000443.1 GCA_903893935.1 uncultured Sphingomonadales bacterium | reverse complement strand
ATAGCGTGTGACCTCGCGAAGATGGCGTTCGCTCTTGGCGTTATCGAAATTGATTTCCTTCGATTAAATGTATGCACATTAAATAGCGTGGTCAAGTTTGGCCAGTATTTGCCGGGGACATCGCCCGTGCGATTGCCACAAACTCTGCGATCTCAAGCGTTTCCGCCCTGCGCGACGGATCGATCCCGAGCGCTTCGAGCGCGGGCAATGCGCCTGGCAAGCCCTTGAGCGACTGGCGCAGCATCTTGCGGCGCTGGCCAAAGGCGGCTTCGGTCACGCGTTCGAGCGTGCGGGCCGAAACACCTGCGGGCATTGCCGCAGGCGTTACATGGACAATCGCCGACATCACTTTGGGGGGCGGGGTAAACGCGCTGCGGTGGACTTTCACGGCAATGCGCGGGGACGCGCGCCATTGTGCGAGGATGGCGAGGCGGCCGTAGGCATCGCTGCCCGCCTGGGCCACGATCCGTTCGGCCACTTCGTGCTGGAACATCAGCGTCAGCGATTGCCAGCGTGGCGGCCACGCGGCGCCCGACAGCCAGCCGGTGAACAGCGCGGTGCCGACATTGTAGGGCAAGTTGGCGGCGATATGATAGGGTCCGCCGAACAGGCCGGCGGGGTCGAATTTCAGCGCATCGCCTTCGATCACACGCAACTGGCCGGGGAAGGCCTCGCCCAGCTCGGCCAGCGCCGGCAGGCAGCGCCGGTCCATCTCGATCGCGGTGACGCGCGCACCCGCGCGCAGCAGCGCGCGGGTCAGCCCGCCGGGGCCGGGGCCCACTTCGAGCACATCGGCGTCTTTGAGCGGGCCGGGAACCGCGGCGATGCGCGCCAGCAGCTGCTCGTCGAACAGGAAATTCTGCCCGAGCGATTTCTGCGCCAACAGGCCGTGGCGGTTGACGACGTCGCGTAAGGGCGGAAGCTCAGGCATGGCGGCGGACGACGCATTGCCCCGCCATGCGGATCGCCGCGACGGTTGCGCCCGCGCGCGCGGCGCCGCTGCCGGCAATGCCGAACGCGGTGCCATGGTCGGGGCTGGTGCGGATCAGCGGCAGCCCGAGCGTGACATTCACGCCTTCGTCGAAATCGAGCACTTTGATCGGGATCAGCGCCTGATCGTGGTACATGCAGATCGCAACATCATAGGTTTCGCGCGCAGCGGCGTGGAACATCGTATCGGCGGGCAGGGGTCCGGTCGCCGAGAATCCGGCGGCCTGCAAGTGCGCCACCGCAGGCGCGATCACATCGGCATCCTCGCGCCCCATGCGGCCCTGTTCGCCCGCATGCGGGTTGAGCCCGGCGACCGCCAGCCGGGGGCTGGCAATGCCGAAATCGCGCGCGAGCGCGCGGGCTGCGATTTGCGCGCGGCGCACGATCAGCGCCGTGGTCAACAGGCCCGGCACTTGCGCCAGCGCCACATGGACGGTGATCGGCACGACGCGCAAATGCGGACCCGCGAGCATCATCACCGCGTCCTGCGCCGCCACGCCGCACGCGGCGGCGACGAATTCGGTCTGGCCGGGGTGCGTAAAGCCGATCTGCGCGAGCTGGCTCTTGGCAATCGGCCCGGTGACCAGCGCCGATGTGGCACCTTGCCGCGTCAATTCGGTCGCGCGCGCAAGACTTGCGAGCGCCAGCGTGGCACCGGCCGGATCGGGTTCACCCGGGCGATAGCGGCCATCGCCGATATCGATCACCGGAATGGCAGTGGCGAAGCACGCCAGCGCCTCGGCCGGCGTTGCCACCGCCACCACGTCGGCCGCAATCCCGCGCTGGCGCGCTGCGGCTTCGACGATCCGGCGCGACCCCACCACCACGAACGGAGGCAGGTTTTCGGCTGCGGCCATGGCCCAGGCCGCGGCCGCCAGTTCGGGGCCGATCCCCGCCGGATCGCCCATCGAGAGCGCGAGAGGCTTTGGAACGGTCATTCTAAAACATACTTCCGTTCGTGCTGAGCCTGTCGAAGCACATGCGCGCGCGCTTCGACAGGCTCAGCACGAACGGAGGTGGGTGAATGGGGGCATCGGAGGGCAGGTTACCGCCCGTTTGATCAGTTGTATTCGATCACCGCGTCGCGGCGCAGGTCGCGCAAGTAGGTCTGCGCGCGTTTGTTGACGCGGTCGTCTTCCATCTGCTCCTGCATCTGTTCAAAGCTCGGCCCGTTGTTGACTTTGGGATCGTCGCGCCCGCACAGCAGCAGCACGCGCACGCCGTCTTCGACCGAGCCGAACGGCGGGGTCGCTTCGCCCACCGCCAGCTTGAGCACGGTTTCCTGCAGCGCGGTCGGCAAGTCGCGCGCCTTGATCTGGTCGTTGCCGACCACATTGGCGCCGATCTTGGCGGCCATCGCATCGACCTGGCCGCAGCCGTGGATTTCCTTGACCGCTTTGGCAAAGGCGCTTGCACCGGCAGCGGCTTCGCGTTCGGGGGTGCCGGGCTTGAAGCTGATCGAAATCTGCTTGAGGCTGAGCACCGCGTCGCGCGGATCGGCGGTCAGCACCTGGCGCTTGTCGATGATGTAGATGATCGAATAGCCGCCTTCGACTTCGATCGGCCCGGCCAGCTGGCCCGGACCCATCGCGGCGGCGGTGCCGGCAATCGCGCTGGGCAATTGCGCCAGCCTGATCCAGCCGAGATCACCGCCCACCGCCGCGGTCGAAGCTTGCGAAAACTGGCGCGCATAGCCGACGAAGCTGCCGCCCTTTTTGAGCTGTTCGACAATCTTGTTCGCATTGGCGAGCACTTGTACTTTGGTCTCGTCGGTGGCGGCCAGATAGATTTCGCCGATGTGGTATTCTTCGGTGCCTTTGGCCGCTTTCAGCCGGTCCATCACTTCGCGCACTTCGCTGTCGGACACGTTGATAAACGGCTGCACATTGCGGCGCAGCAGCCGCTGCCAGGCGATTTCACCACGGATCTGGCGCTTGAGCGAAGCCGCCGACGAGCCGATCCGGGTCAGATAGGCTTCGAGCGCCGAAGCATCGCCGTTGAGGTTCTGCTGCGCGACATAGGCAAAGCGCTGGTTCACTTCATCGTCTTCGATGGTGATGT
>CAITOD010000442.1 GCA_903893935.1 uncultured Sphingomonadales bacterium | reverse complement strand
TGACTTGCGCCGCGACATTGGCGCTGAAGCTCGACACCGAAATCACCCCGATCCCGTTGGTGACTTTGAAATCGACCGGGCGCAGCTCGATGATCTGGCGTGTGACAGTCAGTTCGATCGGATCGTCGCGACCGGGGCGGAACAGCGTCAGCCGGATCGAAGTGCCCGGCGCACCGCGCATCTGGTCTACCGCATCGTCGAGCGTGCCGCCATAAATCAGCTTGCCATCGAGATGGGTGATGAAATCGCCTGCTTTCACCCCGGCCTTGTCGGCGGGGCTGCCTTTGGTCGGCGCGATCACTTTGACCGCGCCATCTTCCATCGACACGGTCAGCCCGAGGCCGCCATAGGAGCCTTCGGTCTGCGTCTTGAGATTGGTGAAATCGCGCGCATCAAGATAGGAACTGTGCGGATCGAGTGCGGCGAGCATGCCGTTGATCGCGCCCTTGATCAGCTTGTCGTCATCGACCGGCTCGACATAATCGGCCTTGATCTTGTCGTAGACCGCGATCAGGCGGCCGAAACCGGGCCCGGACCGGGCATCGATCGCAGCCAGCCCGGCGGTGGCCACCGGAACAAGCGCGATCGCGGTGGCAAGGGCAGTGGCGCGCAAGGCAAGCGTAAGGCGTTTCGCCATGGGGGACTTTCGTTCAGCAGAGGCGCGGGCACAAGAGCGCTTCGTCGCCCGCATGTAACGCCGCGCGGGGCACAATACCAGTCAGGCGATCGGGCAGTTACAAGTATGGCGGGATCACGGATGCAGGAATTCCATCGGGTTGACCGTGCTGCCGTCCTTGCGCAATTCGACCATCACGCGCGGACGCCCCGGTTCGGCAACGCCAAGCGGCGCGCCCTGCACCAACGTGTCGCCCGCCGCAACATCGATCCGGCCCAGCCCGGTGACGAGCGACGACCAGCCGCCATCGTGCGCCATGATGACGATATGCGCATAGCCGCGATAGGGCCCGGCAAAGGCGACCCGCCCGCCGGCCGGCGCCACCACTTGCGCCCCGCCGGGCGGCGCCAGCACCACCCCGCGCTGCGCGCCGGTCGGGCCGAGCTCGCCAAACCCGCTCAGCACGCGGCCGGTGACCGGCAGAATACCGCTGAAATGCGCCAGTGGCGGCCCCGAACCGGGGCGATCGACCATCAGCATGCGCCCGGGTTGGGCTGCCACCTTGCCCAGATCGTCCGGCCGTGACAGCGGCCCGGGGAGTGCTGCCAGCCGCGCGGCCAGCGAGTCATCGGCTTCGAGCCGCGCCACCAGCATGCCCAGATCGCGGGTCTGTTCGGCAAGCGCCAGCACGCGATTGGATTCGCGGCCGGCGTTGCCGGTGGCAGCGCGGCTGGCGATGCGCTGGCGGCTTTCGATCGCGGCGAGCTCGTTGCGGCGCGCGCCCAGGTCGCGTTCGCTCTGCCCCAGACTTGCCGCCAGCGCGCGCGCCTGGTCCTGCAACTGGCGGCCATGCGCGATTTCGGCGCGCAGCGCGGCGGTGCGCCGGGCGACTTCGGGCAGCACGGTTTCGAGCGTGGCGCGCAGCCACACGGTTTCGCGCAAACTGTCGGCGCGCATCAGGCTGAACGCCAGCGGACGGCGCGCCATCATCTGCAAAGCCGCGGTCAGCCGCACCAGCGGCTCTTCGCGCTGGGCAATGCGATCGCGCAAATCCT
>CAITOD010000441.1 GCA_903893935.1 uncultured Sphingomonadales bacterium | reverse complement strand
GATTTCGATCAACGTTGTTTCAGCCACGCAGCTGGCCGAACAGACCCCGATTTCCGCGGCCGACCTGCTCAAAAACATCCCCGGCGTGTTCGTCAACTCGTCGCTCGGCGAAATTCGCAACGTCGTCTTTTCGCGCGGCATTTCCGCAAATTCGCTCGATGGCGCAGGCGGGTATTATTACGTGTCGCTGCAGGAAGATGGCCTGCCGGTCGAACTGATTACCGCGAGCAACTACGGTCCGGACTACTTTTCGCGCCCCGATCTGGTGCTTTCGCGAGTCGAGGGTCTGCGCGGCGGCACGGCCGCGATCACCGGTCCGAACGCGCCGGGCGGTATTTTCAACTATATTTCAAAGACCGGCAAAAGCGATCCCGGCTTTGAAATCGACACCAAAGTGGGGATGCAGGGCGATGCCGCCAATCCCTATTACCGGGTCGACGGCTATGCCGGCGGCAAGCTGAATAACCACGGCCTCTATTATGCAATCGGCGGGTTCTATCGCTGGGATCGCGGGTCGCATGATCCGGGCTATGCGGTGGACAAGGGCGGCCAGGTTCACGGCAACATTCTCTACGATTATGCGAACGGCTCGTTGATGCTTACGTTCAAGTATCTGAACGACAGCAACGACTGGAACGAATTTACGCCGTCGATCGGTGGCACGGCGATCGCGCCGGGGTTCACCAATGCCTCGTCTGACTTGCCGCCGGCCAATGGTGCGCACTGTTTCACCAACCCGGGTGGCGGCAACGAATGCTGGAACCCGACCGGTCTGGTGCATTCGCGCAGCCGATCGATCGGCCTCAACTGGAAGCACGACGCCGGCGATGGCTGGCATTTTGACAACAAAGTCCGCTACACGTACTCCACGACCGACTGGAACACCGGCGCGCTGATTTCGGCAATCCCGATCAACGATGTGGTGACTTCGTTCATCAACGACACATCGGGGCTGCCGGCGGGAACCATCAACTATTACTTCCACAACACCGGTGCACTGGCGGCGACCGAGCAGGTCATCCCCACCCCGTACGGGTTCAGCGTCCAGGCCGTAACCGCCAACAACCTGCCGAACCAGAACCTGCTGGCCAACGGGGTCTACAGCGAAATTGCCTTTGTGCAGCATTACAAGGCCAACAACTTTGTTGACCAGGCGACCGTAACCAAAGACCTGGCCAACCATCATTTTGCCGTCGGCGGATATATTGCGCTGGCCGATCTCAGCTTGCTTCAGGGCGGCGGTGGCATTGGTTTTGCCACTTTGACCAACCAGCCGCAAATGCTGGTAGGCACCTTCACCAACGCCAGCACCGGCACAGTCTATAACCTGACCGATCCGTCGGGCTTCACCGCACTCGGCACCGTTGGCGGCGACAGCTATCACGGAACGCAGGACCTCTATTCGGTATTTTTTGGCGACACCTGGAATGTGACGCCCAAACTGACGCTCGATGCCGGCGGCCGCTACGAAAGCACCACGTACAATATCTACAACCAGCAATACAATGCGGCGACCAGCCCGACCAACACGACCGACCCGCTGAACCTCTACAATGCCAATATCGAGTCGATCGGCGCGGTGCTCCCGGTCCGGCGCAGCTATCATTACGTGAACTACTCGTTCTCGGCCGCGTACCAGACCTCGAACAATTTCGATGCCTATGTGCGTTACACGTACGCGCAGAAAGCGCCGGATTTCACGACGATCGCGGCGATCAATACACCCGGCCTGATTGCCACCGACTTCGTCAAGCCGCAGGGTATTCAGCAGATCGAAATGGGTCTGAAATACCATCACGGTGCGCTCAATTTGCAGCTGTTTCCGTTCTACAGCCGCTTGAGCAACGTCACGACGCCACAATCGTTCACTTATGCGTCTGGGCCGCAAAAAGGCCAATTCTATACACCGGTGCCGGTGGCTGGTGAAATAACCACTTATGGTGTTGAAATGGCGCTCTATGCGCGCATCACGCCGACATTGAGCACGCGAGGCAACCTGACCTTGCAAAATCCGCGGTCGAAGAACTTTGGCACTTATACGCAAGGGCCGAAGGGCGATGGCACCGATGATTTTGTCACGCTGGTTCCGGCCGGCGACGCCGACAACAACCCGAAAATCATCGTGCGCGCCGGGCTTGACGGGTCGCCCGTCCACAACGTCAAGTTCTTTGGCGATGTCAATTATCTCGGCCGGCGTGCGGCCAACGAATACGACGCCTTTTATCTGCCCGGTTTTGCCACGCTCGACGTGGGCGGGTCCGTGGACGTTACGAGCAATCTCAAGCTCCAGCTCAATGTCACCAACCTGACCAATGCGCTTGGCGTGATGTCGTGGTCGCAATCGGGCGGTATTCTTGCCAGCATCAACCGGCAGGGTCTCTATCCGCAAAACAGCCCGGCGAACCTGACACCGCAGTACAGCCCTGGTGGGCTCTATCCGATTGTTCCGACACAACCGCGCGCCATCTTCCTGGCCGCAAAGCTGAAGTTCTGACCGACTCTCCCTTGACCCGGAACTGCTGCCCGCAAGGCAGCAATTCCGGGTCGCTTTTTTTCAGAATCAGAGCCGCATCGCATCGCAGCGCTGCGCCTGTCGCGATGCGGCTTGCTGCGAGGGCGGCTGCGCAATCGCTTCAATCGGCGATGACGAGGTTTACGCCCGCTTCCCGGATCATCGCCACCTGATCGGGGGTCACCCCCTGGTCGGTGATCAGGATATCGACTTCGTCGAGCCCGCACACAATGGCGCCCGACGACGAGACGAATTTGCTGGAATCGACCAGCAGGATCACCTGATCAGCACGCTCGATCAGGCGACGTTCGGCGGCGACGAGAATGACATCCTGCTGCATCACGCCGCGCGGCCCCACCGCTGCTGCGCCCATGAACAGCCGCGGCGCGTGGAACCGCGGCATCGAATCTTCGCCCGAGGGCGCAAGAATGATGTTCTGTTCGCGAAACACCGCACCCGATGGCACGAGCACGCTGGTGCCCGGTTGCGCCAGCAAGGCATCGACAATGTGCAGCGAATTGGTCAGCACCTGGCAATCGAGCCCGGCCAGATACGGGCACATCTGGAACGTGGTGGTGCCGCCATCGATCATCACCGCTTCGCCGGGCTGGCACAAAGCGGCCGCCGCGCGACCGATCGCGCGCTTGGCGGGCAGATTGCGCATGATCGCCTGATCAAATGGCGTGCCGATCAGGCGCTGGCCACGATCCACGCGTCCTTCCGATCCATCGACCAGTCGCGCACCTCCATGCACGCGCACAATCAGCCCCGCCGATTCCAGCCGGGCCAGATCGCGCCGGATCGTGGCGGGCGAAGCATCGAGCCGCGCTTCCAAATCGCGGTACGTTACAAAACCGGTCGGGGTCAGCGTAGCAAGGATCAGCCTCTCGCGTTCATTTGCATGCATGGTCGTGGTCAAAATCCCGGTTTCGTCCAACCTTATGCCGCCGAAATTCACAAAAAGCGATCACGATCCGGCGGCCAGCATATTGCCCCCGCCGATCACCACAGTGGCCGCAATCAGCAGTCCGATCCCGCTCCACACCCGCATCCGCGTCCGGCCGCTCGCCTGCGCCCATTCGCCCAGCGCAAAACCCCACAAGGTGGAGAACAGGATGATGCTGGCCATATGCAGCGTCCAGCTGGAAAAGCCGAAGCGGCCCATCTGGCTTTCGCCCATCGTGTAGAAGAAGAACTGTCCGTACCACAGTGTACCACCCAGCGCGGCCAGCAGCCAGTTGTGCAGCAGCGGCGCGCGCACGCCCGTCGGGTCGTTGCCGGCGCCGAAAAACTGCCCCGCGCTGCGGTTGCGCACAATGAGCATCAGGCACCAGATGAGGTTGGTGGTCAGCCCGCCAGCCAATACCACGCACAGCACCGGCAGCCCTTGCGCCAGCGGGTCGGTGCCGGCCTTCAGCGCAAGATCGCGGATCGGCTGGCCGGCATCGAGCCCCCAGGCGAAGCAACCCGACATCACGCCGGAAAACACCGCGATCAAGAGCCCCTTTGTCACATTGAATTCACCGCCACGATCGGCATCGCCGATCTCGCGCGACTTGGCCTGCCCGGCGCGGGCAACCACCACGATCCCCACGAGCGTCACCACGATGCCTGCCAGGGTAAGCTGCCCGCTGGTCTTGCCGGCGATCGCACCGATCGTGCCGTGGAAGACCGGCGGGCCCATTGTGCCGATCACGGTGGTCAGCCCGAGCGCCACCGCCATGCCCAGCGACAAGCCTAAATAGCGCATGGTCAGGCCGAATGTCAGGCCGCCGAAGCCCCACATCATCCCCCAGAACCAGCACCAGAACAGCGTTGCCGGCGGGGTCGCGGCGAGCACGCCGAACAGATCGGGCGTGCGGACAAAGGCCATCACCCACGGCGCAATCAGCCAGCTGAACAGCCCGCCCGCCAGCCAGAACACTTCCCAGTTCCAGCGCTGGATCCGCTTGTACGGCACATAGAAGCTGGCCGACGAAAACCCGCCGATCCAGTGAAACACCACGCCAAGCGCCGGATTTCCGGTCATTCATTGCTCTCCCTTGTGAGCGCCGCAGCCATCGATCATGGCACGCCAGCAGCTGCGATAGTGTTCAAGATCATTGTCCAGCGGCATGACCGGTTCGAGCGAGCCGGGCGGGGCCAGCGCCGGATCGATCAGCCGGAGCGCCCCGAACGAGACATCGGTCTGGTCGCTTGCGAGATAAACCCGGCTGTGCGGTCGAAGGCGTGCCAGCGCGCGGACGAAGACATGCGCCCCGGCGAAGCGGCCTTCGATCAGCAGGCGACCTTCGGCGCCGATCAGGTCGAGCGCGGCATCGGCAACCAGCGCGGCATAGAGACATACGGCAGCGCGGCGCGCGTGCCCGTCAGGCGGGGCCTGGACCCAGCGCCCGTGACCAGTGGGGAACGGGCCGCAGCCGGGCGCCCAGGTCGGCAGAACCATCGCCTGATCGGCCAGGGCCTGCGGCACCGCGGCGAGCAATTGCGGCTGGTCTGCGACGATATCGACTCGTTGCGCATCGCCTTCGATCAGCATTTCGATCTCGCGCCCGCCCATGAACCGCGCCGATGGCACGGCCGCGCCAAAGGCATCGACATTGACCAGACAGTCGCGCGCCTGCGGCAGCCCCGCGATCGCCACGGGTCTGGCGGCCAAGCGCATGGCAACAAACCACGTTCCGGTCGACAGCACCGTGGCTTCGTGCTGCGCAATATCGGCAAACCCGCGCGCCGCCATCAGCGCCGCGTTTGAATCGTGCAGCCCGGCGAGCACGCGAATGTCTTCGGCAAGCCCGGTTGCGGCGGCAAGGTCGGGGCGCAACGTGCCGATCACATCGCCGGCGCGTGCAAGTGGCGCAAACCGCGCCGCCCACCCTTGCGCACGGGCGAGGCTCGACCAGTCGGCAGCAGCAGGCGCCCACAAGTCGGAATGGCAGCCCAGCGTAGTCACTTCGCTCGCCGCACACCCGGTCAGCCACCACGCCCAGTATTGCGCCCAGGGCACCAGCGTCGCGCGGGGCATTACATCGGGATAGAGCGCGTCGAGCCACGCCAGCTGCGTTCCCAGATTCAAGCCCAGCGGCAGAGCCGGCGATCCGGTCTCGGCAAATAGTGCGCGCAAGCCCGCATACGTCGCGGCCAGCTCCGCCGGGGGCGCCGCTTCATAATCGAGCGGCGCGAATGCCAGACCGCCGTCGAGCAGCACTGCGAGCCCCGCGCCATGGCCCACCGGGACACAATATTGCACCCCCTCGCTCGCATATTTCGCAAGCGCGGAACGCAACCATGCAGCAATGCCCGCTGCATCGAGCCGGGCAATCCCCCCCTCGCTGCAAACGGCATTGGCCCGCTGCTGGCGGTCGAGCAAACGCCCGTCGCGGCTCCACAACGTCACTTTGGCGAGCGTCTTGCCGATGTCGATGACTATGGCCCAGGGTGCAGTCGCAAGCCGGGCGGAGGAGGTATTCAGCGTCCTGTTCCCTTTGACGCGCAGCCAATTTGCTGCATGTGCGAATTTGATTGTTTATGATTATCTTCTATCGAATCAGATTGCTTAAGGAAAGGGGCTTTGTTAGATGTCAGACATGACCACAACCACGCTCTCCGCCCCGCCCGCGCTCCCCTTTGCCGTGCCTTCCAGCCGCTGGGATGCCGCGCATGCCGCCACGCTAAGCCCCGAGCAATTGCTGCTTTATCGCTCCAATCTGCTTGGTTCGGATCTGACCGTTACCAATTTCGGCGGGGGGAACACCTCGGCCAAATTGCCCGGCATCGATCCGCTGACCGGCGAGCCGGTCGAAGTGCTGTGGGTCAAAGGTTCGGGCGGCGACATCGGCTCGATGAAACTCGACGGCTTTGCCACGCTGTACCAGGCCAAATTGCTGGGGCTCGAAGCGCATTACGGCGGGCCCCATGATGATGACAAGATGGTCGGCTATCTGCCGCATTGCACGTTCAATCTGAACGGCCGCGCCGCTTCGATCGATACGCCGCTGCACGG
>CAITOD010000440.1 GCA_903893935.1 uncultured Sphingomonadales bacterium | reverse complement strand
GTGAAGAACGGCACGCCCGCTTCGCCCGCGATTGCGCGCGCCAGCAGCGTCTTGCCGGTGCCCGGGCTGCCGACCAGCAGCGCGCCCTTGGGGATCTGGCCGCCAAGCTTCGAAAAGCGCGCCGGATCGCGCAGGAATTCGACGATTTCCTGCAATTCCTCGCGTGCTTCGTCGATGCCCGCGACATCGTCGAACGTCACCCGGCCCGACCGTTCGGTCAGCAGCTTCGCTTTCGACTTGCCGAAGCCCATCGCGCCCGAGCCGCCGCCTTTCTGCATCTGGCGGAATGCAAAGAACACCATCGCCATGATCAGCAGGAAGGGCAGCGACTGGACCAGGATGATCAGCAGCATACTCTGCTCTTCGGTCGCCTTGCCGGCGTATTGCACGCCTTTGTCCTGCAGCAGCTTGGGCAGATCGGTATCGCCGGGCACCGGCACCGTCTGGAATTTCTGGTCGTTCTTGAGAATGCCGGTAATGCGATCGGCACCGATCTGCACTTCGCGTACATCACCCGCCGCAATATGCGCGCGGAAATCCGAATAGCGGATCAAGGTATCGCTGCTTTCGGTGCGCGCGCTGAACAGCGATACCACCACCAGCAGCGCCACGAAAATCCCGCCGTACACCAGCAGGTTCTTGATCCAGGGATTTCCCTGCGGCTGATCGTCGTTCATCGCTTGTCGCTTTCCATCGGGCGGGCAGGCCCCGTCATTGCAGCCAATGTAAGTCGCATTCGATGAATGGCAATATAACCCATCGTGCGAAATTCGGCGCGTCCGCTTGTGATACGGCGATCTAGCGCGTGTTGTGCGGTGGTGCGGCGGTAAAATGCCATGTCGCGCCGCGCCCATGGCCACGCACCCCGGCAAGCGTGGCGACATGACCCGAGGCCAGCCGGTCGTGCCAGCGCGCGACTTCGCTGCCGCGCGGCACCGTGCTCCCCAATCGTGCAATAATGCGTTCGAGCACGCGCAAGGCGAGCGCGCGCGGCAGGTCGGGCGCGATCGCGATTTCCGGGCCGGCCAGACCGGCGCAGATCCCGTCGGCGACCCAGTCGAGCGCCGCATCGGCTTCGGCAAGGTGCTCCGCGCTGGCGGCAAATCCGGCCGGGTCGAGCCAGCTCGCATCGACCAATCCGGCACGCACGCGCACGCGCTCAAACCGCGCGTCGCGGTTTGACGGGTCATCGACCGCGCGCAAGCCTGCCCCCTGAAGCACGGACGCCAGTGCTGCCCGGCGCCAGCCAAGCAAAGGCCGCAGCAGCGGCAACGACCCGCCGGGCACGCGCGCCAAGGCGCGCATACCGGCGAGCCCGCGCAGACCCGCGCCGCGATTCATGCGCATGACGATCGTTTCAGCCTGATCATCGGCGTGATGCGCGGTGACCAGTGCGGCCAGTCCATTGTCGCGACACCATTGATCGAGCGCGGCATAGCGTTCGTCGCGCGCGCGTTCCTGCACCGCCGGGCCAGGCTGCATCGCCAGCGCAAGCGTGTGGTGGGCAATCCCGCGCGCGGCGCATAGTTGCGCGACATGCGCCGCTTCGCCAGCACTTTCGGCGCGCAAGCCGTGATCGACCGTGGCAACCGCAATGCGATCTGGCCCGAGTGCTGCTTCGGCCAGCACCAGCAGCGCCAGGCTGTCCGTCCCGCCGGAAACCGCAAGCCCGACCGGTTCGGCGCCGGGCCGCAGCCGCGCCCAGTCATCGGCGAAAGCGCGGGCCGAAGCGGTCAGGTCCGCGCCCGGATCAATGGCAAGTCACCGTCTTGCTGACCGCGTCGAACTGGCCTTTCAAACGCCCGGCGGCCTCGGCCGGATAGGTCTGGCGGAACTCCTCGAGCACGACGCAGGCGCGCTTGACTTCCTTGAGCCGGGTCATCGCCACGCCGAGATAGAGCAGGCTGTCGGCCGCGCGTTCGCCCGCCTTGTCGGCCTGATAGTTCTGCAGGAACACTTGCGCCGCCGCACCCGGCTTGGCGTCGTCGAGATAGGCACGACCAAGCAGGTTGCGCGCAAAGCTGATGCGTTTGTGTTTGGGATAATGCTGGACGAAATCGTTGAGCACGGTTTCGGCCTCGGGCAGGAACTTCGCCTCCCACAAGCGATACCCGTACGTGTAGGTGTCTTCAGCCTTGTCGTCGCTGGTCGGCCGCACGATCGCGGCGAGCGCGGCGCTGCGGTCGGCCGCCATCGGCCCCGATGGCTCGGCTACGGCATCCACCGCTTTGGCAGCGGGCTTGCCGGCGGTCTTGACCGGCTTGACGGGCGGCGTCGGCACGACCGTTTCCGGCGCCGGAGTTGGCGCGACGGCGGCGGCAGCGGCGGCTGCCGCTGCCTGGCTGGTTTCGACCGCGTCGATTCGCGTTTCGAGCTTGCCGAGCCGGTTCTGATTGTCTTCGCTGGCCGCAGTCAGCGCGCGCAATTGCGCTTCGACCGCGTCCATCCGCGTCAGCAGATCGCCCAGCGCGGCGCCACCGCCGCTGGCCGGCGGGATTGCCGCAGCGGGTTCGCCGGGCGTGATCTGCGGCGCGAATGTCTTGCCGGCGCCTTCAGGAAACACTTTGCGCTGCAAGGCCCGCAATTCGCCCTCGATGC
>CAITOD010000439.1 GCA_903893935.1 uncultured Sphingomonadales bacterium | reverse complement strand
TGGTCGGGGAGAGAGGATTCGAACCTCCGGCCCCTGCCTCCCGAAGACAGTGCTCTACCAGGCTGAGCTACTCCCCGACCGATCGATGCGCCGGATCGCTCCGGCCCTCGAGGCAGGCGCGCGCTATAGGCAGCGCGGCCCATGGTGGCAAGCGGGGAAAACGGGGGTGGCGGCAAAAAGTCGGGCGGGCTAACACGGCGCTATGGCTGATGTGCATTATGAGCAGCAATATCTCGATCTGATGCGCCGCATCTGGACGCAGGGCGATCTGCGCGTCGATCGCACCGGGGTGGGTACGCGCTCGGTGTTCGGCACCAGCTTGCGGTTCGATCTGGGCGGCGACCGGGTGCCGCTGCTGACCACCAAGCGGATTTACTGGAAGACCGCGACGCGCGAATTCCTGTGGTTCCTGACCGGCGACACCAATATCCGCACATTGTGCGCGCAAGGCGTCGAAATCTGGACCGACTGGCCGCTCGCGCGCTATCGCCGCGAAACCGGAGACGCTATTGAGCGCGCGGCGTTTTCACGCCGGATTGTCGAAGATGCCGAATTCGCCGCGCGGTGGGGCGAGCTAGGGCCGGTCTACGGCAAGCAATGGGTCGACTGGCCGGTTTACGATGCGGCGGGCGAGGGTTTGTTCCGGCGCCGTGCGCAAGGCGTCAACCAGGTTGCAGCGCTTGTCGAAAGCTTGCGCACCAATCCGGGGAGCCGCCGGCACATTGTCGAAGGCTGGAATGTGGCGGAACTCGACGCGATGGCGCTGCCGCCGTGTCACAAGACCTATCAGTTCCATGTCGCCGACGGGCGGCTGTCGGGGCTGCTTTACCAGCGCAGCTGCGATGTGGCGCTCGGGCTGCCGTTCAATCTGTGGGGCGCGGCGCTGTTCATTCGTCTGCTGGCGCAGCAATGCAATCTGCAACCGGGCGAACTGGTATGGATGGGGGGCGACACGCATCTCTATCTCAATCATGCCGAGCTGGTAGAAGCGCAGCTCGATCGCGCGCCCGCAGGCGCGCCGCGCTTGACGATCGCGCGGCGGCCTGACAGCATTTTCGACTATCGGATCGACGATTTCACGGTGCACGATTACCATCCGCAAGCGCATCTGGCCGCACCCGTCGCGGTGTGAACCGGCCGATTGACCGCACTGTGGTGACGTAATATAATTACACGTCGATATAATATTCCGTCTTTGGCCGAGTCTCCGGTTGCGACGGTTGTTGGAGCAGGACCCGGATGTCCGAAGGCAATTTGCCGAGATTGTCGCTGCACGTGCCCGAGCCGCGCTATCGCCCCGGCGATCCGGTCGATCACGGCCATCTGGCAATCCCCGCCGCCGGCGCGCAGCCGCGCCCCGACGAGACGTGCCCGGCCGAGGCCACGCATCCGCTGTGCCTCGATCTGATCCGCGTGCTGGGTGAAGACGATCGCGCGCACGGGCGGTGGAACCCGGGGCTCGATCCGGCAACGCTGATCCGCATGCTGCGGCTGATGGCGCTCACCCGCGCGTTCGATGCGCGGATGGTGCGCGCACAGCGGCAGGGCAAGACCAGCTTCTACATGAAATCGACCGGCGAAGAAGCGACCGCGGTCGCCACTGCGCTGGCGCTCGCGCCCGACGACATGGTGTTTCCCAGCTATCGCCAGCAGGGCCTGTTTATCGCGCGCGGCTATCCGCTTGCCGAGATGATCAACCAGATTTTCTCGAACCGCGCCGACCAGCTCAAAGGCCGGCAATTGCCGATCATGTATTCGGCGCGCGCGCAGTCGCTGTTTTCGATTTCGGGCAATCTGGCCACGCAATATCCGCAAGCGGTGGGCTGGGCGATGGCGAGTGCGATCAAAAACGACAGCCGCATCGCGAGCGCGTTTGTCGGCGAAGGATCGAGCGCCGAGGGCGATTTCCACTCGGCGCTGACTTTTGCCGCGGTCTACAACGCGCCGGTGGTGTTCAATCTGGTCAACAACCAGTGGGCGATTTCGAGCTTTTCGGGCTTTGCCGGCGCCGAGCGCACGACTTTTGCCGCGCGCGCGATCG
>CAITOD010000438.1 GCA_903893935.1 uncultured Sphingomonadales bacterium | reverse complement strand
GGCGATCATGGTGATCGGCTTTCCGGTGGGCGGGGTGGTCGGCGGGCTGATCGTGCAGCAGGTGCTGAAAGGCGAGACCTGGCGCGCAGTGTTCGCACTGGGCGCGGTCACCACCGCGCTGTTTATCCCGCTGGTGCTGCTGTTCGTGCCCGAGACTCCGGCATTTCTCGACCAGAAGCGGCCCGCGCGCGCGCTCGAACGGATCAACCGCACGTTCGCGCGCTTCGGCCTGCCCGGGCTCGAGCGGCTGGCGCCACAGCCGACGGCAGAAGCCAAAGCGAGCGTGTTCGATATCCTGCGGCCCGCGCTGATCGCGACGACCGCAGTGCTGACGCTGGGCTATTTCTTCCACGCGGTGACGTTTTATTTCATTCTCAAATGGGCGCCCAAGATCGTCAGCGACCTGGGGCACAGCCCGAGCCAAGCCGCCGGCGTGCTGACCGCAGCCAATCTTGGTGGCGCGCTCGGCGGGGCGGTGTTCGGCGTGTTCATGCACCGCTTCGGGCTCCGGCGCCCGATGCTTGTCGTGCTGTTGGGCTCGATCGTGGGCGTCGGCGCGTTCGGGCTCCACGACAAGGCATCGAGCTTGCTGGTGTGGTCGCTCGCCGCAGCGCTCGGCATGGCGTTTGCCAATGCGGCGATCGTCGGCTTCTATGCAAGCTTTGCCGCTGGTTTCCCCACGCATGTGCGCGCGACCGGAACCGGGTTTGCCGTCGGCATCGGCCGGCTGGGCGGCGCGATGTCGCCGATCGTCGCGGGCTACCTGTTCAAGGCGCAGCTCGGCCTGCCCGGGGTCGCCATGGTGATGAGCTGCGGATCGCTGCTCGCATTCCTGCTCTTGGTGCGGTTCCGGCCCCGATCGCACTGACCGGGGCACCGCAAGGCATCAGGACCAGCCGTCCTGCGTTTCGAGGCTTTGTGCGAGTTCGCCGATCACGCGATAGCAATCGAGCACTTGCGCAATCGCGCTGTTGGGTTCGCGGCGTTCGTTTATCGCGGCGATGAATTCGCGATCCTGCAGCTCGATGCCGTTCATCGACACCGCAACCTGGCTGACGTCGATCGGCTGCTCCTTGCCGTTCACCAGGTCGTCGTAGCGCGCGATAAAGGTATCGGTATCGCCGATATAGCGGAAAAACGTGCCCAGCGGCCCGTCGTTGTTGAACGACAGCGACAGCGTGCAGATCGCCCCGCGCTCGCTCTTGAGCTGGATCGACATGTCCATGGCAATGCCCAGCACCGGGTGGCGCGGCCCCTGCATGGCATTGGCCGCCACGATCCGGCCGGCCTGATAGGCAAACAGGTCGATCGTGTGCGCGGCATGGTGCCACAGCAGATGGTCGGTCCAGCTACGCGGCTCGCCTTTGGCGTTGATGTTTTTGCGGCGGAAGAAATAGGTCTGCACATCCATCTGCTGCACCGCGAATTCGCCGCTCACGATGCGGTTGTGCACGTATTGGTGCGAAGGATTGAACCGGCGGGTGTGGCCGACCATGCAAGTCAGCCCGGTTTCGCGCTGTTTGGCGACGACCGCTTCGGCATCGGCCCAGCTGTCGGACAGCGGAATTTCGACCTGGACGTGCTTGCCCGCATCCATGCAGGCGATTGCTTGCGCCGCGTGCATCTGGGTGGGCGTGCACAGGATCACCGCATCGACATCGTCGCGTGCCAGCGCATCGTCGAGCTCGGTCGAGCTGTGCCGCGCGCCGTATTTGGCCGCGACCGCGGCGGCCTGTTCGCCGGTGCGGCTGATGATCGAAACGATTTCGACCCCGTCGATGTTCTTCAGGCCATCGAGGTGCTTTTCGCCGAAAGCGCCGGCGCCCGCCAATGCGATCCTGACCATCTGGCTGGTGTCCTTTTCTCTCAGGCGGGTTCGAGCACGATGTGCCCGATCGCGGTGTTGCTGCACGGAATATGGTAATGGCGGTGGAGCAGCCGGGTCCTGGGCCCGAGCGCACCGCGCATGATCAGCCACATCACCATTTCGATGCCTTCGCTGCCGGTTTCGCGCAAGTATTCGATGTGCGGAATCCACCGCGCCGCGTCGCTGTCGCCGATCATCAGGTCGAGAAAGCGGTTGTCCCATTCGCGGTTGAGCAGCCCGGCGCGCGGGCCCTGCAACTGGTGGCTCATCCCGCCGGTGCCCCAGATCTGCACGTTGAGATCTTCGGGAAAGCTTTCGACCGCACGCCGGATCGCTTCGCCCAGCAGCCAGCAGCGATTGCCCGAAGGCACCGGATAGGTAACCACGTTGACCGCCAGCGGCACGATTTTGGCTGGCCATTTTTCGGGCGTGCCGAACATCATCGACAGCGGCACCGTCAGACCGTGATCGACATCCATCTCGTTGATGATGGTCATGTCGAAATCGTCGAGGATCAGGCTTTGCGCGATATGCCAGGCGAGATCGGCGTGGCCTTCCACATCGGGCACCGGGCGCGGGCCCCAGCCTTCATCGGCGGGCTTGTAATGTTCGCCGCAGCCGATCGCGAATGTCGGCACGATTTTCATGTCGAACGCCGATGCGTGGTCGTTGTAGACCAGAACGATCACATCGGGTTTCTGCTGTGCTTCCCATTCGCGGGTCCAGTCGTAGCCGGCAAAGATCGGCCCGAAATAGTCGTCGCGCGTCTTGCCCTGGTCGACCGCGACCCCCATCAGCGGAACGTGGCTCGAGCCGACGCCTGCGGTGATGCGTGCCATGTCAGTATCCCCCTTTGATCGAGCGCAGGCCTTCGGGGCTGCGCCCGCCTTTGAGCATCATTTCGCGGTATTCGGGAAAGGTCATGTCGGTCATTGTCGAAACCGCCTCGGCAAACGGAATGCCGTCGCTCGAAAACAGTTTCGACAGGAAATAGACATTGCCGCCCATGTCGAGCAGTGCGTTGTAATCGCGCGCGAGCAAAGCCGCCTTGGCTTCTTCCGAAATCGGCCATTCGTCGAGATAGGCGCGTTCATCGGCGTGGAACCGCGCGCGGTTTTCCGGCTTCATCAGGCTCATCGCGAACTGGTTGATGTGATATCCGCGCCGTGCGCGCGCGGCGGTGAACACGCGCGTGCCGGGGATATCTTCGAGCTCGGCGAGATAGGCGTGGATATCACGCGTGGCAGGGGTTCCGGTCATAGGCCTCGTTCCTTCAGCCGGGCATCGAGCCGCGGAAATACGCGGCGCGCGTTGCCTTCAAAAATCGCATGCCGCTGATCACTGCTGATCGGCAGCGCATCGATATAGCGCTTGGTGTCGTCGAAATAGTGCCCGGTTTCGGGATCAATGCCGCGCACCGCGCCCACCATTTCCGACCCGAACAGGATGTTGCGCGTGTCGATCACTTCGGCGAGCAGGTTGATCCCCGGCTGGTGATAGACGCACGTGTCGAAAAACACGTTGTGCATCAGATGGCGGTCGAGCGACGGCTTCTTGAGCATGTCGGCGAGCCCGCGATAGCGCCCCCAGTGATAGGGCACGCCGCCGCCGCCATGCGGGATGATGAAGCGCAGCGTGGGGAAGCGGCCGAACAGATCGCCTTCGAGCAATTGCATGAACGCGATCGTGTCGGCAGCGATGTAATAGCCGCCGGTCGCGTGCATCGCCGGGTTGCACGATCCCGAGACGTGGATCATCGCGGGCACATCGAGTTCGACCATTTTCTCGTAAAACGGGAACCAGTAAGGGTCGGTCAGCGGCGGATGCGTGAAATGCCCGCCGCCGGGATCGGGATTGAGATTGCAGCCGATGAAGCCGAGTTCGGTCACGCAGCGTTCGAGTTCGGCAATCGACGAAGTCATGTCGGCCTCGGGCGATTGCGGCAGCATGCACACCCCGGCAAACGTTTCGGGATAGAGCCCGACCACCCGCGCGATCAGCGTGTTGCACGCCTGTGCCCAGGGGATCGCGACGCTCTGGTCGCCGACATGCGGCGCCATTGCGCTGGCGCGCGGCGAAAAGATCGTGAGGTCGGCGCCGCGTTCGCGCAGCAGCCGCAGCTGGTTGGCCTCGATCGTCTCGCGGATTTCGTCGTCGCTGATCGCGGGGTAAGCCGGGGCGGGCTCGCCCGCCTTGAACGCGGCGGTCTGCGCGGCGCGCCAGGTGTCGTGCGCTTTGGGCAGCACGGTGTAATGCCCGTGGCAATCGATGATCAGCGTCATGATCGGTCCTGTGTGGGGGTGGCTATGGGGTGTCCGGCCTGGTCGCGCTGGCGCCGCACGGTCGCCGCGGTCATCACCGGTTCGACGCCAAGTGCGGCGAGAGTCTTTGCGCTTTCTTCCATTTCGGCCGCGCGGCGCAGGCCGTGCG
>CAITOD010000437.1 GCA_903893935.1 uncultured Sphingomonadales bacterium | reverse complement strand
GGCAGAATCCAGCTCGACCCGCCATCGGGCACCAGCCCGATATTGACAAAGGCCTGGAGGAAATAGGCGCTTTTGGCCGCAAATGTGAAATCACCCGACAGCGCCAGCGAACAGCCGACGCCCGCGGCCGGGCCGTTGACCGCAACCACCACCGGCACCGGAATACGCGACAATTTCAGGATCAGCGGGTTGTAGCTTTCGGTCAGCGCATTGTAGCTGCCGGCGCCGCCGGCAATGCTGCGCGCACCCGTCGCCGCAAGATCAGCGCCCGAACAGAACGCGCGCCCTTCGCCGGTGAGCAGCACCGCGCGCGCGTCGCCCAGCAGCGACAGCGCATCGCTGATTTCGACTGCCATCGAGGGCGGACAGGCATTGAGCCGTTCGGGCCGGTTCAGCACGATCTTTGCTACCGGGCCCACGTGTTCCACGCGGATCGATTCGTAGCTCACTTTGCATTCTCCCGACTTAACCGCTCGATTAAGAAACGGCTATCGCCGCACTGCCGCTTTGGCAAGCGATCAATCGCGCGCGCTTTGCGCGAAAGCGGCGGCCGCGCCGAACAGGCCGGGTTGCGGGTGCGTGATCAGTTTGACCGGCATCGCCGCCATCAGCGCATCGAACCGGCCTTTGGCGCGAAACCGGTCGGCAAAGCCCGAGGTGACCAGCGTGTCGCGGATGCGGAACCCCAGACCGCCCGCCAGCACCAGCGCCTGCGAGCCGTGCGCCAGCGCCAGATCGCCCGCCACGCTGCCCAGCGACAGGCAGAACCGGTCGACCGCGGCGGCGGCCAGCGGATCGCTGCCGTCCATTCCGGCGCCCCACAGCGCCTTGTCGTCGCGCTGCGGAACCGGGCGATCCTCGATGGCCGCGAGCGTTTCGTAGATATCGACGATCCCGGGTCCCGCAACCACGCGCTCGACCGACACGCGGCGATACCGCTTGCGCAAGCGCGCCAAAATCTGGTCTTCGATCGAATCGAGCGGCGCATAGTCGATATGCCCGCCTTCGGTTGGCTGGACATGATAGCCATGCGCCTGGCGCAGCAGCAGCGCCACGCCCAGCCCGGTGCCGGGCCCCACCACGCTGATCGCGCCCTGTGCGGGAAGCGCGGTGTCAGGCCCGCAGACGTGGATGAAGTGATCGGCGTGGGCTTGCGCCACCGCGTGTGCGACGGCGGCAAAGTCGTTGACCACGACATAACGTTCGGCGCCCAGCTTCTCGGGGATCAGCGCCGGGCGGATAATCCACGGATTGTTGGTAAAGCGGATCACGTCGCCGCCCACCGGCCCCGCCACTGCAATCGCCGCAGCGGGGGGAAGCGCGGCACCGTTCAGTCGCTCGAATTCCTGCCAGGCAAGCTGAAAACTGGCGTGTTCGGCGGTCTTGAGCGTGACCGCTTCGCCCAGCGTGATGACTTTGCCGCCGTCCACTTCGGCCAGCGCAAACCGCGCATGCGTGCCCCCGATATCGACTGCGACAATTTGCATCCCCCGCCCCCTTTTTATCGTGTCCCTATAAACCCGCTGCCGCGAGCATGGCCGATCCGCCGCGTTCGGCATGATCGGCGTGCGCGCGCATCATTGCAAACAGTTCGCGCCCGACGCCGAACGCTTCGGTAGGCGCCGGCGCCGGGGTCCGCGCGGCCCATTCGGCGGCATCGACCAGCGCGGTCAATTGCCCGGTTTCCGCACAGACACGCACCATGTCACCATCGCGCAGCAATGCCAGTGCGCCACCGCGCTTGGCTTCGGGCGAGACGTGGATGGCGGCGGGCACTTTGCCCGAAGCGCCCGACATGCGGCCGTCGGTTACGAGCG
>CAITOD010000436.1 GCA_903893935.1 uncultured Sphingomonadales bacterium | reverse complement strand
ATCAAATCGATCCGCCTGACCGGCGACGCGCAGGAAATCGATTGCCGTTTCGATGGCATCAAAGGGCTGGTGCTGCGCGCCGAATTTGTCCGCAAACGCACCTGATCGTTCGCGTCAGGTGAGGCCCTTGACTTGCATCGACACCGTCTTGCCGCTGTCGAGCAGGCGCGTGCCGAGCTGAACAAAGCCATATCGGGCATGAAATGCCATCGATCCCGGATTGGCGGGGATCAGGTCGATTTCTGCCGCCATCAGCAGGTTGCCGCGCGTCAGCGCGCTTTGCGCAAGGTGGTCGTAAAGCATGCGCCCCAGGCCAAGTCCGCGCGCCGCCTCGCCGATAACGATCCGGTCGATATAGACGAACCGGCGCAATCGCTCGGAAAACCATGCGAAATTGCCGTTCGCATAAGCCGCGCCGGCTTCCATCGCGAGCAGGAAGCCGATGGCCTCGCCATCGCGTTCGACCACATCGCAATTGGCGCAAATGGCAAACAGCGCGTCGAACCCCACAGGGTCCATCGGGCTGGTGACCGCGACGACGCCAGCGTTGAGCGCGACAATCGCCGCGGTGTCGTCAGGCGTCGCGCGCCGCAGCGTGATCATCGCGCTGCCGGTTGCCCGATCGGCCGGATGCGGCAGCCGCGCGCGCTGGCATAGCCTTTGAGGAAGGCACGCCGCGCGCTGCCGGCATAGATGAACAGCGCCCGATGCGCGGCGGCAGCATCGGCCCCGCTGATCTGGCGCACCAGTCCGTCGAACGGGATCAGGCTGCCGACCAGCGAACGCGCGGTGCCGCCGACCACCTGTTCGCGCTTTTGCGCGCGCGTTTGCGGGGTCATGGCGTCAATATCGGGGCCAAGCGCGTCGTTCAACCGCGCGACTTCGCTGTTGAGCGCGGCGCAGCGGCCTTTGCCGGGCAGCGTGTAAGGTGCAGCCAGCGCCGCTTCGAGCACGGGCGCGATCTTGTCCTTGCGCACGTTGACATCTTCGAGCGGGCGCGTCGCGACATCGCCGGCGGTGACGGGCCGCGGCGCGGCGGCGGTCTGTGCCAAGGCCTGGCCTGCAATCAGCAGGTTTGCCAGTACCAGCGCGCAAGGGAAGCGGTGGAGGGTGATCATGCCTTATGCTACCATGTCTGGCGGCTGACGGGCATAGAAAGTGCGGACAAATTCGACGTTTGCGCACAGCCTGGCAAGTGCCGGACCAAATCGGCGCTTGCGCGCTTTCGCGCCATTTGTCAGTCAGGACCATTCCGGCGTGCGCTTTCGCGCGCCCGGTGAGGCAGGGTCATGCGTTTTGGGAAAGCGGGAGGACTGACACGCTGGCGCCGGCGGGCGCACGCGTGCCTCGTGCCGGGTACCCGGAAGCCGGCAATGTTGCTGGCAATGGTGCTGGCGATTGCGCAACCGGCGCTGGCCGGTCGAACCCCGACGCCGGTCGCGCCACCACCGCACGACAATCCGGTCGAGACCGCGCTGCGCCGCCATATCGAAACGCTCGCCAGCGATGATTTCGGCGGGCGCGAGCCGGGCACCGAGGGTGAGACCCGCACTTTGCGCTATCTCGCGCAGCAATGGTTCGAGATCGGGCTGGTCAGCGGCACCAATGACCCGGGCAACGCGTGGTTTGCCCCGGTCGAAATCATCGAGCGCAAGCCGCAGGGCAGCCGGGCACAGTTCCAGCACGGCCATCGCCATATCGCGGTCGATCCGGCCGCGGTGGGCGTGTTCACTTCGGGCTTGCGCAGCCTGATCGAGGATGCGCCGCTGCTCTATGTGGGGCGCGACACCAATCCCGAAACCGCGCGCACCGAACTGGCCGGGCGGATCGCGGTCATTCTCGACAGCCAGTCGCCCGCCGCAGCCGGCGGTGCAGTGCCCGATGATCGCGCCGGCCGGCTGCTCGATGCAGGGGCAGCGGCGGTGATCACCGTGCTCGATGCGACGCGCACGATCGATGATGTCGTCACGCGCCGCCGCTGGCCCGGCTATGCCCTCGCCGGGCAAAAGCTCGATGGCGATCTGCAAGCCTATCTGGCGCCCGACGCGGCCGAAATGCTGCT
>CAITOD010000435.1 GCA_903893935.1 uncultured Sphingomonadales bacterium | reverse complement strand
TAGCGCACGCGCAGGCCCGCCTCGTGCATGAATTCGGTCAGGTCTTCGGCCATGCGCTTGGTCAGCGTGGTGACCAGCGTGCGATAGCCGACGGCGGCAACCTGGCGGCATTCGTTGATGCAATCCTGCACCTGATCCTCGACCGGGCGGATCAGCACCGGCGGGTCGATCAGCCCGGTCGGGCGGATCACCTGTTCGGCAAACACCCCGCCGGCCTGCTCCATTTCCCATTGGCCGGGCGTGGCCGATACCGCGATCGTCTGCGGGCGCATCGCGTCCCATTCGTTGAACCGCAAGGGCCGGTTGTCGATGCAACTGGGCAGGCGAAAGCCATATTCGGCAAGCGTCAGCTTGCGGCGGTGGTCGCCGCGCGCCATGCCCCCGACTTGCGGCACGGTCTGGTGGCTTTCATCGCAAAACAGCAGCGCGTTTTCGGGCAAGTATTCGAACAAAGTCGGCGGCGGCTCGCCGGGCAGACGCCCGGTGAGGAAGCGGCTGTAGTTTTCGATCCCCGCGCACGAGCCGGTGGCCGCAATCATCTCGAGGTCGAAATTGGTGCGCTGTTCGAGCCGCTGCGCCTCGAGCAATTTGCCCTCGGCCTCGAGTTCCTTCAGCCGCTCGGTCAGTTCGAAACGGATCGCATCGGCGGCCTGCTTCATCGTCGGCCCGGGCGTGACATAATGCGAATTGGCATAGACGCGCACTTTGTCGAGCCGCGCGCCGGCTTTGCCGGTCAGCGGATCGAATTCGACGATGTCCTCGATATCGTCGCCGAAGAAGCTCACTCGCCAGGCGGTGTCTTCGTAATGCGACGGGAAAATCTCGATCGAATCGCCGCGCACGCGGAACGTGCCGCGCACGAAGGCCGCGTCGTTGCGCTTGTATTGCAGCGCGACCAGCTTGCGGATGATTTCGCGACTGTCGACCGTGGTGCCCTTCTTGAGGTCGAAAATCATCGCCGAATAGGTTTCGACCGAACCGATGCCGTAAATGCACGACACCGACGCGACGATGATCACATCATCGCGTTCGAGCAGCGAGCGCGTGGCCGAATGGCGCATGCGATCGATCGCTTCATTTACCGAGCTTTCCTTTTCGATATAGGTGTCCGAACGCGGCACATAGGCTTCGGGCTGGTAATAGTCGTAATACGACACGAAATATTCGACTGCATTTTCCGGAAAAAAGCTGCGGAATTCGCCATAGAGCTGCGCGGCAAGGATCTTGTTGGGCGCGAGGATCAGCGCCGGGCGCTGCAATTCCTCGATCACTTTGGCCATCGTGAAGGTCTTGCCCGATCCGGTCACGCCCAGCAGCACCTGGGTGCGTTCGCCCTCGCGCGCGGCCGCGACCAGTTCGGCAATCGCGGTCGGCTGGTCGCCCGCCGGCTGGTATTCCGACACCACTTTGAACGGCCGGCCGCCATCGGCCTTTTCGGGCCGCGCGGGCTTGTGCGGCACGAACGTGCCCGAAGTATCGGGCTCGGCAAGACCCCTGCGGATGACGAGTTCGGCCATAGTGGTGCGGCTGGATTCCGGGCGCGCGATTGCGCTTGCCGGCAATATGGTCGTTCCCGCCCCGTTCCGCAATCAGGACGGTTGGCGAAGGCCGTGCAACGGGCACGAAAAATTCCGCAGCGCAATCCGTGATCACAGTGGCATAGTCGCTTCGAAGAATCACCGGATAGGGGATGCGCCATGATGAAAACCCGCCTGCTTGCCGTGCTGGCTGCACTGCCGCTGCCCGCGATGGCCGCGCCACCGGTCGATACCGTGCTGCTCCACGGCCAGATTCACACGCTCGATGCGGCCGACCATGTCGTCAGCGCGCTTGCCGTGCGCGAAGGCACGATCGTGTTCACCGGCGACGATGCCGGGGCGCAGGCGCTGGCGGGGCCGCAGACCAAACTGATCGATCTCCACGGCGGCGTGGTCATGCCCGGGCTGATCGACGGGCATATGCATCCGCTCGAAGGCGGACTGGGCCTGCTCGCGTGCAGCCTCGACTATCGCCGGCTGACGATACCCGAAATCCAGGCGATCGTGCGCGGCTGCCTTGCCAAAGACCCCAAGGCCGGCGACGATACCTGGCTGCCGGTGATCAACTGGTTCCAGCAGGAAACCCAGCCGCTGGGCGTGGTGACCACGCGCGCGCTGCTCGATGCGCTGCCGACGCGGCGCCCGATCTATCTCTATTCCTCGTTCGGGCATTCGACGCTGGCCAATAGCCGGGCGCTCGAACTGGCCGGGATCACCGCGCAGACCCCCGATCCCGCCGGCGGCCAGATTCACCACGACGCGAGCGGGGCGCCCACCGGCTTGCTCGAAGATGCGGCCCAGCACCTTGTGACCGACAAAGTTCCCCCGCCGAGCGAAGCGCAGAACCGCACTGCCGCGCGTGCGGCACTCGCGGCGTTTGCGCGTCAGGGGGTTACCGGCTTTCTCGACGCGGTTGCGGCACCCGAAGACATTGCCGCCTTTTCCGCCGTCGCGGCCGAAGGCGGACTGACCGCGCGCGCAAGCTTTGCCCCGCTGATCACGCCCAAAGACGGCCCCGCGCCCGACGCTGTGATCGCATCGATCGTTGCGCTGCGAAAGACATACGACCAGGGCCCGCTGCGCCCCGCACCGACCATTTCGGTCCATACGGTCAAGCTGTTCATGGACGGCGTGATCACCGCGCCGGCACAGACCGGGGTCATGCTGGCGCCTTACTGGACCAACCAGGGCACGGAAAATCACCCCGACTGGCGGCCGGGCACCAGCACCGGCCCCGCGCCCTATTTCGCGTTGCCGGTGCTGGTCCCGCTGGTCGAAAAAATCGCCGCACTCGGCTTTGACCCGCATATGCATGCCGATGGCGACGGCGCGGTGCGCAACGCGCTCGATGCGGTTGCGGCTTTGCGCAAGGCGCATCCCGATTTCGACACGCG
>CAITOD010000434.1 GCA_903893935.1 uncultured Sphingomonadales bacterium | reverse complement strand
GGTCGGATCGGTCAACAGCACGATATAGGGCAGGCCGGCGGCATGCAGCCGGCTGATCGCCACGGTCGTGCGCGGCATCTGCATCAGCGACAGGATGCCTTCCTGCATGCGCGCGCCGCCCGCCGCGGTCACTGCCACATAAGCGCATTTTTCGCGGATCGCGAGTTCGATCCCGGCGATGAAGGCATTGCCCACCGCCATGCCCATCGATCCGCCCATGAAGCCGAAATCCTGCACGCCGACCACCGCCGGCTTGCCCGCGATCGTGCCAAAGGCATTGGTATAGGCATCGTTGTGCGGGTTGGCCGCGCGCGCCGCCTTGATCCGGTCGGCATAGCGCTTGGTGTCGCGAAATTTCAGCGGATCGTCGCGCACCACCGGCGCCGGCAGCAGCGCAAAGCCCGGATCGAGCAGTTGCGAAAGCCGCGCGTCAGTGCCGATGCGGCCATGGTGCTGGCAGCGCGGGCAGACCGACTGGTTTTCCTCGAACTCCTTGATGAACAGCATTTCGCTGCACCCGGGGCACTTGATCCACAGCGTGTCGGCGGTGTCGCGCTTCTGGATGAACGACAGCGAATTGCGGACTTTGGTGAGCCAGCTCATGCGGGCACGCTCCGTGCGTGGTGGACCGCGTGGGCAAGTTCGCGGACCAGCGCCTGCACTGGCCCTGCGGCTTCGGCGCCATGCATGCCGACCAGATCGACAATCGCCGAGCCGACCACAACGCCATCGGCAACGCGCGCGATCGGCCCCGCCTGTTCGGGCGTGCGCACGCCAAAGCCGACCGCGATCGGCAGATCGGTGGTCTGCTTGAACCGCGCCACCGCGTGCTCGATCGAGGCCAGTGCTGCCGATTGCTTGCCGGTGATGCCTGCCACCGAGACATAATAGAGAAAGCCCGACGATCCGTCGAGCACCGCGGGCAGCCGCGCCGCATCGGTGGTCGGCGTCGCCAGCCGGATCAGGCTGAGCCCTTGCGCGCGCAAGGCCGGGCCCAGTTCGGCATCTTCTTCGGGCGGAATATCGACGCAGATCACGCCATCGACGCCGGCTTTGGCGGCCTCGTCGGCAAACCACTGCGACCCGCGAATGGTCATCGGGTTGGCATAGCCCATCAGCACCAGCGGCACGTGCGGATGGCGCGCGCGAAACCCGCTGGCGATCGCCAGAATATGCGCGGTCGTGGTGCCGGCACCCAGCGCGCGCAGATTGGCGGCCTGGATCGCCGGGCCATCGGCCATCGGATCGGTGAACGGCATGCCCAGTTCGATCACATCGGCCCCGCCGGCAACCAATGCATCGAGGATCGCGGGCGTCGCCCCGGGCGAGGGGTCGCCGGCGGTGACAAAGCACACCAGCGCCGGGCGGCCCTGCGCGAATGCCGCGGCCAGGCGCGCGCTCACAGCGTAACCCCGAGGTGGCCCGCGACGGTGAAAATGTCCTTGTCGCCACGGCCGCACAGATTGGCGAGAATGATCGCATCGCGCGGCAGCGTTGGCGCGAGCTTCTGCACTGCGGCGATGGCATGCGCGGGCTCGAGCGCGGGGATGATGCCTTCGGTGCGGCACAGCAACTGGAACGCAGCCAACGCTTCGTCGTCGGTCACCGAGGTATAATCGACCCGACCCATTTCCTTGAGCCAGGCGTGTTCGGGGCCGATGCCCGGGTAATCGAGCCCGGCGCTGATCGAATGACCTTCGAGGATCTGGCCGTCGGCATCCTGCAGCAGATAGGTCTTGTTGCCGTGGAGAATGCCCGGGCGCCCGCCGGCGAGGCTCGCGGCATGGTCCTTGTCGAGGCCATAGCCCGCGGCTTCGACGCCGAGCATCCTGACCGATGGATCATCGAGAAAGGGGTGGAACAGCCCGATCGCGTTCGACCCGCCGCCGATTGCTGCGACCAGCACATCGGGCAGGCGGCCGGTGCGCGCGAGCATCTGCGCGCGCGCCTCGCGCCCGATCACGCTCTGGAAATCGCGCACCAGTTCGGGATAGGGATGCGGGCCGGCCGCCGTGCCGATGATGTAGAACGTGTCGTGGACATTGGCGACCCAGTCGCGCAGGGCCTCGTTCATCGCATCCTTGAGCGTTTTGGCGCCGGCTTCGACCGGGATCACTTCGGCGCCCAACAGCTTCATGCGGAACACATTGGGCTGCTGCCGCGCGACGTCGGTGGCGCCCATGTAGATCACGCAAGGCAGGCCGAACCGCGCGCAGACCGTCGCGGTCGCGACACCGTGCTGGCCCGCGCCGGTTTCGGCAATGATCCGCGTCTTGCCCATGCGCATGGCGAGCAGGATCTGCCCCACGCAATTGTTGATCTTGTGCGCGCCGGTGTGGTTCAGCTCGTCGCGCTTGAACCACACTTGCGCGCCGCCAAGTTCCTCGGTCAGCCGAGGCGCGAAATAGAGCGGGCTCGGCCGGCCGACATAATGTTCGAGCAGATCGTCGAATTCGGCCTTGAACGCCGGGTCGGTCTTGGCCTTGCGGTATTCGGTTTCGAGATCGAGGATCAGCGGCATCAGCGTTTCGGCAACATAGCGCCCGCCGAACGCGCCAAAATGGCCGCGCTCGTCGGGCTGGTTGCGAAAGCTGTTGGGGGTTTGCACGGTCATGATTGCGGCCTTTATCGTTCGACGAGGAATTGTCCAGATGGCCGCAGGGCGATTCACTCGTCACCAGTCCGACACGTAAGGCCCCTCCCCTCAGGGGAGGGGTTGGGG
>CAITOD010000433.1 GCA_903893935.1 uncultured Sphingomonadales bacterium | reverse complement strand
TGGCCGGTGCGGATCGTGCCGATCGCGATCAACACCGTGCAGCACCCGCTGCCTTCGGCGAAACGCGCGCTTGCGTTCGGGCGCAGCGTGCATCGCGCGCTGGCCAGCTGGCCGGGCGACGAACGGATCGTGGTGATCGGCACCGGCGGGCTGTCGCACCAGCTCGATGGCGCGCGCGCCGGGTTCATGAACCCCGAATACGACAAATTCTGCCTCGACCATCTGGCGCGCCACCCCGATGCGCTGACGCGGCATTCGATCCACGAAATCGTGCGCCTGTCGGGCACGCAGGGCGCCGAAATTCTCAACTGGCTGGCTGCGCGCGGCGCGCTCGGGCCGGTCGCGAGCGAGGTGCACCGCAATTACCATATACCGATTTCGAACACCGCCGCGGCCACCTTGCTGCTCGATCCGGTGTGATCGGCGCAGCGCGGTCCAAAACGCCATTTAGCCAAAACTAATGGCTTGGGCAGACTTCGGGCTTTCCCTTTCGGGTGCTCGCGCGCATCGCATTCTTGTGGGTTGACGGGATGCGAGTGGGCCAAAATGAGCGGAATTGTTGTCCAGACGATCGAACGCGCCGATCTTGCGGTGATCGACGGGCTTGCCCGTTGCGGAGTGGCCACCGTGCACGAAGCACAGGGCCGCACCGGGCTGATGGCGAGCCACATGCGCCCGATTTATGCCGGCGCGCGGATTGCCGGATCGGCGGTGACAATCAGCGCGCCGCCGGGCGACAACTGGATGGTGCACGTCGCGATCGAGCAGCTTCAGCCCGGCGACATTCTCGTGCTGGCGCCGACGTCGCCGTGCGAAGACGGCTATTTCGGCGATCTGCTGGCCACGTCGGCGCAAGCGCGCGGCTGTCGCGGGCTGGTGATCGATGCCGGGGTGCGCGATGTGCGCGATCTGACCGAAATGGCATTTCCGGTATGGTCCAAGGCGATCTTTGCGCAAGGCACGGTCAAGAACACGCTGGGTTCGGTCAATGTGCCGGTGGTGTGCGCGGGTGCGGCGGTCCAGGCCGGCGATGTGATTGTCGCCGATGACGATGGCGTCTGCGTGGTGCCGCGCGCCCGCGCCGCCGAAGTGCTGGCAGCCGCCCAGGCACGCGAGGCCAACGAAGCCGAAAAGCGCGCGAAACTCGCTGCCGGGGTGCTCGGGCTCGACATGTACAAGATGCGCGAACGGCTTGAAAAAGAAGGCCTGAAATATGTCTGACCGCCAGGCGCGCTGCACCTGGATGCGCGGCGGCACGTCGAAGGGCGGGTATTTTCTCAAGCACGATCTGCCCGCCGATCGCGCGGCGCGCGATGCCTTTCTGCTCGCCGTGATGGGCTCGCCCGATCCGCGCCAGATCGACGGGATGGGCGGGGCCGATCCGCTGACCAGCAAAGTCGCGGTGGTGTCGCGCTCGGAACGCGAAGGGATCGATGTCGATTACCTGTTCCTGCAAGTCTTCGTCGATCAGGCGATCGTGTCCGATGCGCAGAACTGCGGCAATATCCTCGCCGGGGTCGGCCCGTTTGCGATCGAGCGCGGGCTGGTGCAAGCTGGTGGTGATGAAACCCGCGTGGCGATTTTCATGGAAAACACCGGGCAAGTGGCGGTCGCCACGGTGCAGACCCCGGGCGGTGTGCCGACATATGCCGGCCAGGCGGCGATCGACGGCGTGCCGGGCACGCATGCGCCGGTGCCGCTCGAATTTCGCGACACCGCCGGGTCGAGCTGCGGCGCGTTGCTGCCCACCGGCAACACGGTCGACCAGGTCAACGGCGTGGCGGTCACGCTGATCGACAACGGCATGCCGTGCGTGGTGATGGCCGCCGCCGAGCTTGGCATTACCGGCTACGAAGATCGTGACTGGCTCGATGCCGCGACCGATCTCAAGGCGCGCATCGAGGCAATCCGGCTGATCGCGGGCCCGATGATGAATCTCGGCGATGTGACCGACAAGTCGGTGCCCAAGATGATGCTGGTGGCGCCCCCGCGCGAGGGCGGCGCGGTAACCGTGCGCAGCTTTATTCCGCACCGCGCGCATGCCACGATCGGCGTGCTCGGTGCGGTGTCGGTGGCGACCGCGTGTCTGTTGCCCGGCTCGCCCGCGGCCGCCGTTGCGGTCGTGCCGGGCGGCTCTAAAAAGACGCTGTCGGTCGAACATCCGACCGGCGAAATGAGCTGCGTGCTCGAAACCGATGCGGCGGGCGCGGTGGTCAGTGCCGCGCTGCTGCGCACCGCGCGCAAATTGATGGATGGAGTTGTCTTCGCATGAGCGGCGATCGGATCATCAGCTGGCACGCATCGCCCTCGCGGCCGCGCTTCACCCCGCCGCCCGGCGCGGTCGATGCGCATTGCCACGTGTTCGGCCCTATGGCGCGTTTTCCGTTCAGTGCCAAGGCCAAGTATCTGCCGCAAGACGCTGGTGCAGAAAGACTTTTTGCGCTGCGCGACCATCTCGGCTTTGCGCGCAATGTGATCGTGCAGGCGAGTTGCCACGGCACCGACAACGCCGCCACGCTCGATGCGATCGCGCAATCGCAAGGCCGCGCGCGCGGCGTGGCAGTGGTCGATCCGGCGATCCCGGAGCACGAACTCGAAAGCCTGCACGAAGGCGGCATTCGCGGCATCCGCTTCAATTTTCTCAAACGGCTGGTCGATGATGCACCCAAGGACAAGTTTCTCGAAGTCGCGCGCCGGCTGCCCGCGGGCTGGCATGTGGTGATCTATTTCGAGGCCGATATTCTCGAAGACTTGCGCCCGTTCATGGATGCAATCGAAGTGCCGCTGGTGATCGACCACATGGGCCGCCCCGATGTGCGCCAGGGCCCTGACGGGGCCGACATGAAAGCGTTTCGCCGCCTGCTCGATTCGCGTCCCGACGTGTGGTTCAAGGCGACCTGCCCCGACCGGCTCGATCCCGCCGGCGATCCGTGGAACGATTTTGCCGATGCAGTCGCGCCGTTGGTGGCCGATTATCCCGCGCGCGCGCTGTGGGGCACCGACTGGCCGCACCCCAATATGCAGGACGCGATCCCCGACGATGGCCACCTGGTCGACATGATCGCCCGCATCGCGCCGACGCAAGCGCTGCAACACCGGTTGCTCGTTGCCAACCCGATGCAGCTTTACTGGCCCGAACAGCTGGCCGGGCACGAAGGAGCGCAGGCGTGATGCCGCAGGAAACCGGCGCGTCTTGCGATGCGATCCTGAAAACGCAAGTCGCGATCGTCGGCGCCGGGCCGGCCGGGCTGCTGCTCGGCCACTTGTTGCGCGCCGAAGGCATCGATTGCGTGGTGATCGAGCGCCAGACGCCGCAGCATGTGCAGTCGCGCATTCGCGCCGGCGTGCTCGAACGGATCACGGTCAGCCTGATGGAGCGGCTCGGCCTCGATGCGCGGCTCAAGGCCGAAGGGTTGATCGAAGAAGGTTTCAATTTTGGGGATGGCGAGCGCACGATCCGGATCGATGTCGCCGGGCTGACCGGCAAGACCGTGGTGGTCTATGGCCAGACCGAAATCACCCGCGACTTGATGGATGCAGCGCCCGCGCGCGGCCTGCAAGTGATCTATGGCGTTGAAAACGTGGCGCTGCACGACATTGCCGGGGATGCACCATCGGTCGCGTTCGACAAGGACGGCGCCGCGCATCGCATCGAGGCGCGTTTCGTGGTCGGCTGCGACGGCTTCCACGGCCCCTGCCGCAAGGCGATTCCCGCGAGCGCGGTGCGCGAATACGAACGGGTCTATCCGTTCGGCTGGCTGGGCATTCTTGCCGATGTGCCGCCGTGCAACCACGAACTGGTCTATGCCAATGCCCCGCAGGGCTTTGCGCTCGCCTCGATGCGCAGCCGCACGCGCAGCCGTTATTACATCGATGTGCCGCTTACCGAGCAGCTCGAAGACTGGCCCGACGACCGGCTGTGGGACGAGCTTGCGCTGCGGCTCGGGCCGCAGCTCGCCCAGACGATGGTGCGCGGCCCGGCGCTCGAAAAATCGATCGCGCCGCTGCGCTCCTATGTGTTCGAACCGATGCGTTATGGCAGCCTGCTGCTGTGCGGCGATGCGGCGCATATCGTGCCGCCGACCGGCGCCAAAGGTCTCAATCTGGCGGCGAGCGACGTTCATTATGCGGCCACCGCGCTGACCGGGTTTTTCAAGCACAACGACGCCGATGCGGTCGGCAGCTATTCGGCCAAGGCGCTCGCGAGGGTGTGGAAGTGCGAACGTTTCAGCTGGTCGCTCACCAAATTGCTGCACCGCTTTCCCGAAGACGGCCCGTTTGAACGCGCCATGCAAGTGGCCGAACTCGATTATATCGCCGGCAGCACCGCCGCGCAGACGAGCATTGCCGAGAATTTCGTCGGCCTGCCGGTTTAGGTAACTTCAAAAAGCCGGTTTCAGGGTCTTGTAACCAGGTCGGGATACCCGGTAGGCTGGCACGGATGCCCAGGTCCAAAGAGATCGTCAGCCCGACCACCCCGCATGTCGAGGGGGATGACGACATTGGCGAAATCCGCTCGATTGTCGGATTTCATATCCGGCTGGCGCACGGGGCGGTCTATCGCCATTTTACCGAGACGTTCAACGATCTCGAACTGACGCAGAAACAGGTTTCGGTGCTGTGGCTGATCGGTGACAATCCGGGGATCGCGCAGACCGATCTCGCGCGACGCATGCGGATGGATCGCGCGACGACGATGGCCATCATCAACCGCTTGCAGGCGCGCGGCTTTGTGGTGCGCGGGGCGTCGCTGACCGACCGCCGCAAGCAGACGCTCAATCTGAGCGACGCGGGCCATGCGCAATTGGCCAGGGCCAAAGAGGCCATTCGCGCGCACGAGCGCTGGCTCAAATCCCGCTTTACCGACCGCGAAGTGCAGACCCTGATCGAGATGCTGACCCGCATTCACGACTGACGCGGCGCTCAATGCGCGGTCTGTCCGCCGTCGATCACGAATGTCGCGCCGTTGATGTAGCTTGCCGCGTCGCTGCACAGATGCAGCACGGTGGGGGCGATCGCGCCGCCGGTGTAGCGAGGAGTTGCCGTTCCGACGACGACCACTTGCGGACGTTCTTCGTCAGCTTATGAAGTGCATTGCGAGAATATGAGGAACAAACATATGGAACGCTTTGCACGTGATGTTCCGTTTCCCAACGGAATGCAGGGACGGTGGACCGATGTTGAAGACCCTGCATCGCAGATGATCATTCAAGGCGGTGAAGTTACCTGTTTCGGAAAACGGGTCGATTACGACTATAAGTTGGTGGGCACCAATAGCGGCGCTCTCATCGTCAGCCTCAAAATTGACGATGAGGAACGCGAGGACACATTTCAGCGAGCAAACATAACGGAATTGGTCATCACTCCTGAAGGGCAGTTTCACGCCTACAATGTGAATTTTGCGAGCCAGTTCGAACGCGCCAGTGATTAGCCGAACGGCTCCCCAACACCAATCGCACCAGTTGAGCGGGCCCACTGCTTGCGCAGCGGGTCCGCGCTCGCCATCGCGAGCCCAGCGCATCAGCAGGGGCTACGCTGCACAATCTGGAGGGTTCCGCGCAGGCCCTGCTAACACCGGCGTGTGTCATTTCTCTATGGCGGAAAATGTGTCATCTCCAAATGGCGGGAACAGGGTCGATGTCAATGGCAACGCGCAGTGCATCGTCGCCGGCCATGACCGGCGTCATGCGCAGCAACGCCATCGGGGCGAGGCACGATTGAGATCGTCCCCCGCCCCGATGGCGCATTACTGGAAACCTGGCCGTGCAGGCCGGAGGCTCAGCGCGGGTGGATGCGCGAGATCTTGGTGCCTTGCAGTGTCAGGTCGGCCATCAGGCCCTTCTCGTTGAACGGAAAAGCATAGACGTCTTTGGTGATGGTCGTCGAATTGGCTTCGGCGCCCGCACCTTTGTTGATGATGGCGATGCTGGGGCCGGTGCCGGCGGCAAAGCCGCCGCTCTTGCGCAGATAGCGCAGCGAGGAATCATTCATGAAGAACACGGCATAGCTGAACTTCTCGACCCCGACTTGCAGGCCCCAGGTGCCGCCCGACAAGTTGTAGAAGCCGGCTGGCTGGCCGTTGACCAGCAGCACGCCGTTGCCGCCTTCGCCACCGACGACAAAGCCGGCTTTGAGGATCGACGGAAACACCAGCACGGCGCGGGCGTGGCGGGCAAACAGCCGCGAGCGGGGTTCGCGCGCTTCGAGCGTCCGCAGCGCGGCCTGGCCCTCGGCGGCGATTTGTGCGGCAGACCTCGCATAAGCCGAAGACACGGCAATCGGGCTGGCGGCGACGGCAAGCGCCACCGCGGCATAAGCGAGCGGACGAAGGGTAATGTGCATGGCTGGATACTCCTGCGGGAAAATCGGGCATTGTGCCGAACCGGGCTCCGGCCCGGGTGTGAATTGCCCATGCAGCGCATTGCACCCGCGAAATACCCTCGGAAAGTACCCAAAGCGCAAGCGCAGCGCGCGGCGGGCGGAAAGGGCGCACCCGACCGGCGCATCGCTGGGTAGTTTCCGAGGCTGCATCGCACGGCGCGGCAACGCTACGGTGCGCTCGCAAGCAGCAAAACCCGCTGCCCGCGCGATGACCAGCCCGTCAGTCTGCGGGTGGCGATCAACAGGAACGAGACCACCATGAACCAGCCCGCCGTTCTGCCCTCTCAAGCAATTCCGGCCGCGGCCGTCGGCACTTTTGCCAACCATGCCGACGCCGATGCCGCGATCAGGGAGCTCGGCCTGGCCGGGTTCGATATTTCCCACCTAAGCGTGGTCGGCAAAGGCTATCACACCGACGAACACGTGATCGGCTTCTACAACCAGGGCGACCGCATACGCTTCTGGGGTACGCGCGGAATGTTCTGGGGCGGCCTGTGGGGCTTGTTCTTTGGCGGCATTTTCGTGACCGTGCCCGTGGTCGGCCCGGTGGTGGCGCTCGGTTACTTTGCCGCGACGATTGTCACCGCGCTGGAAGCGGCGGTAGTCGTCGGCGGCGCCAGCGCGCTGTCGGCTGCGCTTTATGGCATTGGCATCCCCAAAGACAGCGTGATCCAGTATGAAACCGCGGTCGCAGCCGACGGTTTTCTGGTGATGGCGCACGATGTCCCGGCACGCATCGAAGTGGCCCGTTCGATCCTCGAAGCCGCCGGCGCCTCGCGCGTCGATGTGCATGTCGGGCTCGGGCTTCCGCAGGCGGCCTGACGCGATCGCGCCTCCGGCAGCCAGCGCCC
>CAITOD010000432.1 GCA_903893935.1 uncultured Sphingomonadales bacterium | reverse complement strand
CGTCGACCTCGGCTTTGTCGGCGAACCGTCAAAGATCGATGCGACGATCCTCCACACCACCTGCGCCGCCGGGATGATCCCGGTGATCGCGCCGATCGGGGTGGGCGAAGATGGCTGCACCTACAATATCAACGCCGATACGATGGCCGGCGCGATCGCGGCCAAGCTTGGTGCGGCGCGGCTGTTCCTGCTGACCGATGTGCCCGGCGTGCTCGACAAGGACAAGACGCTGCTCACCGATCTGACCCCGGCCGATATCGCGCGGCTGGCCGATGACGGCACGATCAGCGGCGGCATGATCCCCAAGCTGGAAACCTGCGTGCATGCGGTCGAGGCCGGGTGCGAGGCCGCCGTGGTGCTCGACGGGCGCGTGCCGCATGCGATGTTGCTCGAAATTTTCACCACACGCGGTGCGGGAACGCTGATCCGCGCCTGATCTTGAGGGAACGCTGCCGTGTTGCTCTACACACTTGTTCAGGTTCTGAACGACGTGATCTGGTTCGTGCAAAGCATCGTCATTGTGCAGTTTGTGATGAGCCTGTTGCTGGGTTTCAATGTGCTCGACCGGCGCAACGACATGGTCATGGGAATCTATCGCGGGTTGAACGCCTTGCTCGATCCCATCCTGGCACCGATCCGGCGCGCCATGCCCAACACCGGCGCGGTCGACTTCTCGCCGATGGTGCTTATTTTCGCGCTTTCGATTCTGTCGCGCGTGCTGGGCGCGATTGCCTTGTCAGGATATTGATTGATGACTGCAGAACTGATTGACGGAAAAGCTTTCGCGCTCGATCTGCGCGGGCGGATCGCCACGCTGGCGGCCGATTTCACCGCGCGCAGCGGGCGCAAGGCGGGGCTCGCGGTGGTGCTGGTGGGCGCCGATGCGGCAAGCCAGGTCTATGTCCGCTCAAAAGGCAAAGCCACGGTCGAAGCCGGGATGGCGAGCTTCGAACACCGCCTGCCTGCCGATGCGAGCGAGACCGAACTGCTCGATCTGGTGCGCGCGCTCAACCACGATCCGCTGGTCGATGGCATTCTGGTGCAATTGCCGCTGCCCGGGCATCTTGACGAACAGACCGTGATTGCCACGATCAGCCCCGACAAAGATGTCGATGGCTTCCATGTGACCAATGCGGGCCGGCTCGCAGTAGGGCAGCCGGGCTTCGTACCGTGCACGCCGCTCGGCTGCCTGATGCTGCTCAAAAACCGGCTGGGCAGCCTGTCGGGGCTCGATGCAGTGGTGATCGGGCGGTCGAACATTGTCGGCAAGCCGATGGCGCAATTGCTGCTGGCCGAAAGCTGCACCGTGACCATCGCGCACAGCCGCACGCGCAACCTCGCCGATGTGGTGCGCCGCGCCGATATCGTGGTGGCCGCGGTCGGTCGGCCCGAAATGGTCAAAGGCGACTGGATCAAGCCTGGCGCGACGGTGATCGATGTCGGCATCAACCGCGTCGATGGCGCAGAGCCCGGCAAGACGCGGCTGGTCGGCGATGTCGATTTTGCCGGGGCTTGCGACGTCGCGGGTGCGATCACCCCGGTGCCGGGCGGGGTCGGGCCGATGACAATCGCGGTGCTGCTGCGCAATGCGCTGGTGGCGGCGTTTCGCAACGCCGGTCTCGAGCTCGCCGAGGGAGCGATCTGATCAGGCGCCTGCTGCCTCTGGTTCTTGCGCTGGCACCTTTGCCCGCGCTGGCGCAATCGTCGCATTACGGGCTGACCCCGCTCGGCAATCCGAGCGAACTGGAAGCCGCCGAAAGCGCGCTGGCGCACGCGGCGCACGACCGGGGCGCCAATGCGGCGCTCGCCGCAGCCGCCGAGCCCGGCGCCGAAGTGCTGGGCCCTGTGCGCAGCCCGGCGCGGGCGTGGTTGAAAGCGCACGATGCCGCGCCGTGGTTTGCCGATCGGCAGACCGGCACGGTCTGGGCTTCATGCGATGGCACGGCGGGCGTCACCAGCGGCGTGTGGCGCGAAGGCTGGTTCGCCACGGTGTGGAAACGCCAGAAAAAGCTCGATTTCAAATGGCTGCTGGTCGCCGCCGCGCCGCTCGCGACCCGCCCGCCGGCACCCGACTGGATCACCGGCAAAGTCGCCGATTGTCCGCCTCGGGGTTCTCAGGCCGGTCCGCCGCCACCCTCTGGCGGGTCTGACAGCCGCGACGGTCGTTCCGACGATGGCTCGCTGGTCTGGCGCAGCAGTG
>CAITOD010000431.1 GCA_903893935.1 uncultured Sphingomonadales bacterium | reverse complement strand
GCTTCGATCATCGACAGCGCGATGCGGTCCTTGATCGATCCGCCCGGATTGGCGCGCTCGCTTTTGATCCACACTTCATGATCGGGAAACAGCCGCGAGAGACGGATGTGCGGCGTTTGACCGATCGTTGCCAGAACCGAGTCCGCTTTCATGTCGTTTGCTCCTTCACGGGGTGCCGCGTTGATGGGTATGAGCCCGCGAACACTGCGGGGAGGGGCGCGCGCCGGTGCGTGCGACGGGCGGCCATCGCCGGGGGCGAGCCGGGTTTCGGGGAGGCGGGCGTGCTCACGCTGCGAGGCATGGCAGCGCGGCACCGGCTTGCCAAGCGATCAAAACTATCGCTGGCGCAATCTCAACTAAAAAACTTGATAATTTGGAGCTGGCGGCCGCCGGTCAATGCGGTGCGCGCAGCCGCGGATTGGGTTGCAGCGCCTTGATCATCTTGGCAAAATCGTCTGCGCGCACGATGCGTTCGAACTGGAACCCCGAACGATCGGCATCGCCCCAGACCAGAAACGCTTCGATCCGGCCGATCTGCGGCAGTCGGATGGTCAGGCGTTCGCCGCGCGCCAGCGAAAGCTCGCCGCGCACCATGAAGCCATTGGTCGAAACGTTGATCAGATGGAGCATGATATCGCCGAATCGGCGATGCTCGGCAATCAGCGGCAAGTCCACCGGATGACGGGTGGAGCGACGCTGATCGGTGACTGATAGCTGAGCACCGGCGGACATCGTTCCTCCACTTCGCAAGATTGTCCCCACGCCCCGGCGCGCGGATTGCACCGCTCGCTGGAACAAGGCCATAATCATCCGAATTGGCTACTATTTGGTAAAATAGCCGGCACCACCTTGCCGCCGGCGGCACATTGTTGCCGCCAAAATGCTGGCATTTCAGCACTATTGCCCCGATGCGGGACACATTGGCGTGGTTTATGCAGGCAAGCGCACGCGTTCAGGCGCTGCGTACGATCCCGTGCTTCTTTTTGCCCGCCGACAGTCGCAGCTCGCTGTGGCCCGGAACGAGGCGCAGCGTTTCGTCGCTGATCGGCGCCCCATCGAGTCGCGCCCCGCCGCCCGCGATCAGCCGTTTGGCCTCGCCACGGCTCGCAGCAAAGCCCAGCGCGAGCAGCGCATCGATCACGCCCAAGCCTTCGGGGCCCGTGGTCACGGTCGGCAAATCCTGGCCCAGCCCGTCGCCCGCGAATGTCGCGGCCGCGGTGGCTTCGGCTGCCGCAGCGGCGGCCTCGCCGCGCACCAGCCGGGTCACTTCATTGGCCAGCACCACTTTGGCGGCGTTGATTTCGCTGCCCGCGAGTGCCTCGAGCCGGTCCACTTCATCGAGCGGCAGATCGGTGAACAGGCGCAGGAAGCGGCCCACATCGCGGTCATCGGTGTTGCGCCAGTACTGCCAGAAATCATAGGCGGGCAGCATGTCTTCGTTGAGCCAGATCGCGCCATTGACGCTCTTGCCCATTTTCGACCCGTCGGCGGTGGTCAGCAGCGGGGTGGTCACGCCGAACACTTCGACACCATCCATGCGCCGCGTCAGTTCGATGCCGTTGACGATATTGCCCCACAGGTCCGATCCGCCCATCT
>CAITOD010000430.1 GCA_903893935.1 uncultured Sphingomonadales bacterium | reverse complement strand
ATTGTCGAGCACGGTCATGTGCGACCACAAGTTGAAATTCTGGAACACCATCGCGGTGCGCGCGCGCAAGGCGTTGAGCGCGCGCGGATCGGCAATGCGCGCGCGGCCGCGGCTGTCGTGCCCCAGCGGCGCGGTGGTGCCGGCAATTTCGATGCTGCCGGCATCGGGCAGTTCGAGCAAGTTGAGACAGCGCAGGAACGTGCTCTTGCCCGATCCGCTGCCCCCCAGGATCGACACGACATCGCCGCGCCGGGCATCGAGATCGATGCCGCGCAGCACTGCGCGATCGCCACGCGCTGCTGCTGGCCGCCCGACAGCTGGCGCGGCCAGTGCGCGGCAAAGCCCGCCATGCCGACTTTTTCGAGCAACCCGTGCGCGCGATCGACCGCCTCGGCGCGCGCGGTGCCGTGGACGTGCACCGGGGCCGCGACGATATTGTCGAGCACGGTCATGTGCGACCACAAGTTGAAATTCTGGAACACCATTGCGGTGCGCGCGCGCAAGGCCCCCAGTGCGCGCGGATTGGCAATGCGCGCGCGGCCCTGGCGATCGTGTTCGAGCGGTGCTGCAATCCCGGCGATCTCGATCGAACCCGCATCGGGCAGTTCGAGCAGATTGAGGCAGCGCAGGAAGGTGCTTTTGCCCGAGCCGCTGCCCCCGAGGATCGACACCACATCGCCGCGCTGCGCATCGAGATCGATGCCTTTGAGCACGGCGCGGCCGCCAAAGCTTTTGGCAATGCCGCGCGCGCGCAGCACCGGCGGCTGGGTCCCCGGCGGTTCTGTCATCGGCGGCTCAGTCATCGGCGGGGGCCCTCCATCAGTTTGGCTTCAAGCCGCCGCAGCAGCGCGGTCAGCCCGGCGGTCAGCCCCAGATAGACCGCAGCCGCAAGGCAGAACACTTCGAGCGTGCGATACGAATGCGCGATGACCAGCTGCGCCACGCCGGTGACGTCGACCACCGTGATCGTGCTGGCGAGCGACGTCGATTTGATCAGCATGACCAGTTCGTTGCCATAAGCCGGCAGCGCGAGGCGCAGCATTTGCGGCGCGATGATCCGCCGCACGCGCGTCCACCGGCTCATCCCGCAAGCGAGCGCCGCCTCGATCTGGCCTTTGGGAATTGCCGCCAGCGCCGCGCGCAGCACTTCGGCGATATAGGCCGAACAGCAGCAGGTAAGCGCCAGCCAGGCGCAGAACACCGGTTCGCGAAATGCCGGCCACAGCGGGCCGTGGCGGATCGGGCCAAGTGCTGCGAGCCCGTAATAGACCATGAACATCTGCAGCAACAACGGCGTGCCGCGAAACACGAAAATCCACAGCTGCGCGATCGGCCGGCCCAGCCGCGTGGCCTGCGCCACCACCAGTACGCCGGCGAGCCCGCTCGAACCCAGCGCGCCCGCCACCGACAGCAGCACGGTCACCGGCAAAGCCCGCGCGATCGCCAGCGCGGTCATGGCGAGAAACGCCAGTTCGTCGTTCATGCCGGACCCGCCCAGCGTTGCCCGCGCCGTTCGAGCATGCGGAACAGCGCCGAACTGGCACTCGTGAGCACCAGATAGAGCACCATTGCCGCGACGAAGAACAGGAACGGCCGCCGCGTCGATCCCGCCGCGACGAGGCTCGTGCGCATCAGTTCGGCGAGACCGGTGATCGACACCAGCGCGGAATCCTTGAGATTGAACTGCCAGATATTGCCCAGCGGCGGCAGCACGCGGTGCAGCACTTGCGGCGCGATAATCCGCCGAAAGCGCTTGACCGGGCCCATGCCGGCGGCCATTGCCGCCTCGATCTGGCCGGACGGCACCGCAATCAGCCCGCCGCGGAACACTTCGGCCTGATAGGCGGCGGACACCAGCCCGATTGCCAGACTGCCAGTGAGGAAAGCGGGCGGCGATCCGGGCGACGGCAGGCCGAACAATGCCGCTACCCACGCCAGCAGACCCGGCGCACCAAAATAGAGCAGCAGCACCACCAGCAATTCGGGCACCCCGCGCAAGACCAGGCCATAAACCGTGGCGAGCCGCGCGAGGCCGCGCCAGCGCGAGGCTTGCGCGGCGGTCAGCATGGCGCCGAGCACGGTGCCGATTGCCATTGCCGCCAGCGCCACCATGAGCGTCAGCCCGGCGCCCGCGATCAGCGCGCGGCCCCAGCCTTCGGCGCCAAAGCCCAGCAGCACAATCGCGGGACTGTCTTCGCCCATCAGTGCCCCCGCCCCGGCGATGCATCCATGCGGAACCATTTCAGCCCCAGCCGGCGCACCGTGTCATCGGCGAGCGTGGCCTCGATCGCGCGATCGAATTCGCCGCGCAATTGATTGTCGCCGCGCCGGAAGGCCAGCGCTTCGCCGCGTCCCATCGTGCCGCCGATCATGCGCGGACCGCCCAGCACGAGCCCTGCGCCATCGCGCGTTGCCAGAAGCGGACGGAGATAGGTCTCGTCTTCGATCGTCGCATCGATGCGGCCATTGAGCAGATCGAGATCGCGTTCGCCCATCGTGCGGTAATAGCGCACGGTCACGCCGGGACCGATCGCCTGGTTGAGAAAGGTGTCAAACGCACCAGACAAGGCAACGCCGACCACTTTGCCCGCCAGCGCCTTGCGCATCCGCGCAATCATCGCATCGAGCGCGGGGCCCTGCCTGTCGAAATCCATCAGCGCATCGCGATCGGGCAAGTCCGCCAGCGCACCGTTGCGCAAAGTCGCGGTCAGCCCGGTGCTGAGGCCATAAGGTCGCCCGAAAGCCAGCACGGCCGCACGCTCGGGGGTGATTTGCACCGCGTCGGCGATCAGATCGATCTTGCCCGTCTGCAAGGCGCCGATCATGCCGTCCCAATCCATCGGCACGAGGCGGCAGCGGCGGTGCAGCCGTGCGCACAGCACGCGCAGATATTCGGGCTCGAACCCCGCCAGCGAGCCATCGGCGCGGGTGAAGTTCCACGGCGGATAGGCGCCCTCGGTCCCGATCACCAGCTCGCGCAGCCCGGCAGGCGGCGGCGTGGCGTGGCACGCACCCAGCGCCAGCACCAGCGCGAGCACCAGCCTGGGCCCAGGCGCGCGGATCATCGCACCACCCGCAGCGCGCGCGCCGCGAGCCGCACCGGCGCGGCGGGAAACAGCGTGTCATGCATGCCAAGCGCAACGCCGGCGATCGTCTGCGCGTCGCAGGCAAATACCGCCAATGCTTCGACCGTCGCACCCGGCTCACACCGTTCCAGCCGCAGCGCCGGCGCTCCGACCGGCACCATCAGATTGAGCGCCAGAGCCGGCCCGCCAAGCGGCACGGCATGGACCGGACTGTCGCCCGCGAAGGTGCAAGGCGCACCGGTTTCGTCAAACACGCCGGTCACGGCGCCTGTCAGTTCGATCTTTCCCGCCACCAGCGCAAAATGCCGCAAGACCCCGGGAATGCTCGAAAACGGCCCCGCGTCGGCAATCGTGGCGAGGCTCAGGCGATAATCGGGACCGTCTGCGATCACCCGGGTAACACCGCCGCCATTGGCCCACGGCACGGCAACAAGCGAAGCAGCGCGCACCACGAACGCCGCGTCGTCTCTGTTCGTGCCTGTTGGCCCCACGCGCCCAATGCCTTCCACGAAATGTGCCAACCCCACCTGACATCGCCCCGGGCCTGACTTTACATTTTCGTCGGGACTCCGCGCCATCAGACAGACAGAAAGCGCGACCCCGGGTCAAGCCCGGGGCGACGACAAGGGTTGCAGGCGCCAATCTTCGTGCGCGCTTTGCGCCATTTCGCGGCTTTCGTTCGGCGCAAGCCGATCGCCGCAATTCGTTCCTTGTGAATCGCCAATTCACCCCTAGGCTGCTGCAAACGTGCCGCAACGAGGACAGCATGAGCGATCAGCCAATCCGCAACCAGCGTTCACCCGGGATCAAACTGCTGTTTGTCATCCTGATTGCAGCCGCGCTCAGCGTGCCGTTGATGCTGGTCTATGCAATGGTCTACGACCGCCAGAACGAAGCGGCGACCGCGCAGGCGGAAATCAATTCGGGCTGGGGCGGGCCGCAAGTGCTGTCGGGGCCGATCGTGGTCGTGCCGTTTCGCACCACCGAAACGCAAACCGAAACCGAAAACGGCAAACAGGTCAGCCACGTCACCGAAGTCGAGAAACTGTTCTATATTTCCCCGGTGGATCATCGCATCACCACCCAGGTCACGCCGGAAGAACGCCACAAATCAATCTATCGCAGCGTGCTCTATTCGGCCCAGATCAAAGGCAGCGCCAGCTTTGCCCTGCCCGCCGACCTTGCCCGGTTTGGCGTCACGCGCGAACGCCTGCTGTGGGATCGCGCGGAATTGCGCGTGGGCGTTTCGGATGCGCGCGGGCTCACCAGTGGCGGCACGGTTGTCGCAGGCGGCAAATCGCTGGTTGTCCAGCCCGGCAAAGGTCCGGCTGCGAGCGCCGGTCAGGGCTTTTTCGCCTTTCTCGATTGGGACGGACAGGGCGAACTCAAAATCGATTATGCCTATGGCTTGCGGGGGGCACGCGCTTTGACGGTGGTTCCGCGCGGCGGCTCGACACACTGGGACATTGCATCGAGCTGGCCCAGCCCGAGCTTTTCGGGCGGCTTCCTGCCCGAAACGCGCGAAGTCTCCGACGCCGGATTTCGCGCCAGTTACCGCATCGACAAACTTGCGCTGGGGCAGCCGCCGGTCGGAATGCAGGATTATGGCGCGCCGATGCCTGAAATCAGAACCGATGCCATTACCCTCGATGCCGCAATCGCTCCAAACAACCCGGCCGCAGCCGGCACTGGCGAAGTGGTCAACGGCAACAGCCAGAGCCTCACTGTCGATCTGATCGAACCGGTCAATCTTTACAGCAAAGTGAACCGTTCGGTTAAATACGGATTTCTGTTTATCGGGTTCACATTTCTGGCTTTCCTGCTGTTCGATATCGTCGCAGGGGCGCAAGTGGCCTCGGCAGAATATCTGCTGACAGGGGCCGCGCTGGTGCTGTTTTTCATCCTGCTGCTGGCGCTGGCCGAATTGATCGGGTTTACCGGCGCTTATCTGGTTGCCAGCGGCGCGATCATCGGTCTGCTGAGTGCTTACAGTGCGGCAGTGCTCAAGACATGGCGTCGGGGCGGGTTTATCGGCGCGATCCTGATCGGGCTCTATGCGCTGCTGTTCGTGCTGCTCAACCTCGAAGCCTTGTCGCTGCTGATCGGATCGGTGCTGCTGTTCGTGGCCCTGGCGGGCGTGATGTATGCCACGCGCAATGTCGACTGGAGTGCGATCGGCATAACCAACGCGGTGAGCCCAGCCCCCGAAAGCTGACCGCTATGCGCCGTGCTGGCCCTTGCGCGGCGAAGGCTGGTCGAGCGCGAGGTCGAGCCCGGCGAAGCGGATCGGCGTGCGCACGCCGGGGATCGGGGTGCCGTCGTCGGCGTGGAGCGCCAGTTGCATGCCGCGCGCCATGATCTGCGCGTCGGCAAAGGCGTCGGCGACCGTGTTGATCGGCCCGGCGGGCACCCCGGCTTCTGCAAGGCGCGCAAGCAGGTCATCGCGCGTGAAACGACGCGTGACGGCGCGAATCGCGTCTTCGAGCGGTTCGCGGTGGTCGAGCCTTGCGGCGTTGCCCACAAAGCGCGGGTCGGTCGCCAGCTCGGGGCTCCCGGCGATCTCGCAGAATTTGGCGAACTGGCGATCGTTGCCCACTGCCAGAATGAACCAGCCGTCGGATGTCGGATAGACCGCATAAGGCGCCACATTGGGATGGGCGTTGCCCATCCGCGTCGGCGCGGTGCCCGAAACCAGATAGTTGAGCGCCTGGTTGCCGAGCACGCCGACCATCACGTCGAACAGCGCCATGTCGATATGTTCGCCGCGCCCGGTGCGCGCGCGGGCGGCCAAGGCGGCCTGGATCGCGATCACCGCATAGAGCCCGGTCATGATATCGGCAAACGCCACGCCGATCTTTTGCGGCGAGCCTTGCGGATCGCCGGTCAGGTCCATGATCCCCGAAAGGCCCTGGATGATGAAATCATACCCCGCGCGCGGCGCATAAGGCCCGTCCTGCCCGAACCCGGTGATCGAGCAATAGACCAGCCGCGGGTTGATTGCGGACAAGCTTTCATAGTCGAGCCCGTATTTGGCGAGCCCGCCCAGCTTGAAATTCTCGATCAGCACATCGGCATCGGCGATCAGGTCGCGCACTGTCTGCTGACCTTCGGGCGTGGCAAAATCGGCGATGATCGATCGTTTGCCCCGGTTGGTGGCGTGGTAATAGGCCGCGTCGCGGCTGCCGTCGGCATATTCGACAAACGGCGGGCCCCAGCTGCGCGTATCGTCGCCTGCGGCACTTTCGACCTTGATCACGTCGGCGCCCAGATCGGCGAGGATCTGCCCGGCCCACGGCCCCGCCAGCACGCGCGCCAGTTCGACGACTTTCAGCCCGGCGAGCGGCGTCACGCTCAGAACGCCGCGATGCCGGTGATTGCGCGACCGAGGATCAGGGCATGAACGTCGTGCGTGCCTTCATAGGTGTTGACCGTCTCGAGATTGGCGAGATGGCGCATGACCTGGTATTCTTCCGAAATGCCGTTGCCGCCGTGCATGTCGCGCGCCAGGCGTGCAATATCGAGCGCTTTGCCGACATTGTTGCGCTTGACGATCGAGACCATTTCGGGCGCAAACTGTCCCTCGTCCATCAGCCGCCCGACGCGCAGGCTGGCCTGGAGCCCGAGCGCGATATCGCTTATCATGTCGGCCAGTTTCTTCTGGAACAGCTGCGTGGCGGCCAGCGGGCGCCCGAACTGCTTGCGATCGAGCCCGTATTGCCGCGCGGCATGGAGGCAGAATTCGGCCGCGCCCAGCGCACCCCACGAAATGCCGTAGCGCGCGCGGTTGAGGCAGCCGAACGGGCCTTTCAGCCCTTCAACATGCGGCAGCAGCGCATCATCGCCCACTTCGACGCCATCGAGCTGGATCATGCCGGTGATCGAGGCGCGCAAGCTCAGCTTGCCGCCGATCTTGGGCGCCGACAGGCCGGGCATGCCCTTTTCCAGCACGAAACCGCGGATCGCTCCGCCGTGCGCATCGGACTTGGCCCAGATCACGAAGACATCGGCGATCGGCGCGTTGGAAATCCACGTCTTGCCGCCCGAAATGCGATAGCCGCCCTGAACCTTTTCGGCGCGCGTGATCATCCCGCCCGGGTCCGATCCGGCATCGGGCTCGGTCAGGCCAAAGCAGCCGATCAGTTCACCGCGCGCGAGACCGGGCAGATATTTGTGCTTCTGCTCTTCCGATCCGTAGGCATGGATCGGATACATCACCAGGCTCGATTGCACGCTCATCATGCTGCGATAGCCCGAATCGACTTTTTCGATCTCGCGCGCGATCAGGCCATAAGCGACATAAGACGCGCCGACCCCGCCGTAAGCCTCGGGCACCGTCGGTCCGAGCAGGCCCAGTTCGCCCATTTCGCGAAAAATGCCCGGATCGGTGGTCTCGTCGCTCCACGCCTTGATCACGCGCGGCTGCAGCTTGTCTTCGGCATAGGCTTTGGCCGCATCGCGGATCATGCGTTCTTCTTCGGTCAACTGGGCGTCGAGAAAGAACGGGTCGCTCCAGTCGAAGCGGGTCATGCCGGCCATGGCGATATGCCTCTATGCGGGGTTGGCCCCGAAACGGTCGGGGCAGGAGCCCGGCGGTTACTGCCCCGCAAAAACGCGGGCAAGTGTTTTAAAGGACACCCGGTGGTGACGTGAAGGCACCACGAGCGGCGCCGGGACACCTCAT
>CAITOD010000429.1 GCA_903893935.1 uncultured Sphingomonadales bacterium | reverse complement strand
CCTCAGGGGGAGGGTTGGGTGGGGGTGTCTGAGGTTTGCAGGGTGGCGCGACATCTCCGGCGTCGGACACCCCTCCCCAACCCCTCCCCTGAGGGGAGGGGCTTTTGGTGCGCGTTCGCTTGCAACAGGCATCGTCGCGATCATTTCGTCTGGGCCACCACTTGCTTGGCGTCGCTTTCGGTCATGTTTTTCATTTCGCGCGGGACGTATTTTTCATCGTGCTTGGCGAGCAGATTGTCGGCGACGAACGTGCGCCCTTCGAGGCGCCCTTCGGCGACCACGCCCGATCCTTCGACGAACAGATCGGGCGTAATGCCCGAAAAGCGCACCGGCACATTGGCTTTGCCGTCGGTGACGATGAAATTGATCGTCACGCCATCGGCTTGCGTTTTCAGCGAGCCTTTCTGCACCATTCCGCCCAGCCGCACCGCGCGGCCCGGTTCGGGCGGGTGCGCGGCAATGTCGCTCGGGATATAGAAATAGCTCGCCTGGCGGCTCAATGCGAAAGCGGCCAGGAAGCCCGCGCCGATCAGCGCGGCCAGCGCAAGCAGCGCCAGCACCAGCCGCTGGTGTTTGGGGCGCAGCAGCGTGCTCATTTGCGCCGCACTTTATCGCGCCGCCGCTCGGCGCGCATCATCGCCACCATCGACCAGACGACCATCACCAGCATGCCGATCACCCCGATCGCCAGCGCCGCCCAGACAAATTCCCATTGGTTCAATCGTTCGTGCATGGGGTGTGGGTCAATCCATCGCCATGCGGCGCAGGCGCGCCTCGGTCTGGATCTGCGCCAGCAGCATGCGCATGCGCGCCAGCACCACCGCGCCGAAGATCAGCGAAAAGCCGAGCGCGCCGATCAGCAGCGGCCACAGATACGTCCCGTCGATCGCCGAGCGGCCCATCGTGATCGAAGGCGGCTGGTGCAGGCTGTTCCACCACACCACCGACCGGTTGATGATCGGGATGTTGATCGCGCCGACCAGCCCGAAAATCGCCGGAATGCGCCCCGCGCTGCCCCCGCCCGCCGCATCGCGCGCGGCCGCATCGGCAAGCGCGATATAGCCGAAGTACAGGAACAGCAGGATCAGGAAACTGGTCAGCCGGCCATCCCACACCCACCAGGTGCCCCAGGTCGGGCGGCCCCAGATCGACCCGGTGATCAGCCCCAATGCGGTAAACACCGCGCCCGGCACCGCGGCGGCGCGCGCCGCGATCGCTGCCAGCGGATGGCGCCAGACCAGTTCGACCACGCTCGACACCGCAATCGTGGTCCAGCCGGCCATGCCCAGCCACACGCAGGGCACATGGATGAACAGGATTTTGACCGTCACCCCCATCAGGTGATCGGGCGGCGCATAGAGCGTGCCCCAGGCGATCGCGCCGAGCGACAGCACCAGCCCAGGCACCAGCAGCACCGGCAGCAGCCAGCGCGCGAGCCGCAAGAACCGGGCAGGATTGGCAAAACCGTGCATGTGAAACGCAAACTGTCCCGACCGCTGGCAAGCCCCTGCCCCTGCAAGGGGGCACGGCAAAACACGAGCAGGCACCATGCCCGCCGCTTGCGATCCGCGTATCACCCGCCAGCGGGCATCTGCCAAGTGGGAAAATGGGGCGACCAATGGGGTTCGAACCCACGACCTCCGGTACCACAAACCGGCGCTCTAACCAACTGAGCTATGATCGCCACGAGCAGCGCCCCTCGCAAACCGGGGCGCCGCTGGAAAGGAAACAATGCGACGCAGCCGGAGCGGCTGCGCCAAATCAGCTCTTCTTGAGGCTCAGCCCGCCAAAGCGCTTGTTGAACTGGGCAACGCGGCCGCCTTGATCGAGCATGCGCGAATTGCCGCCGGTCCACGCCGGGTGCGACGTCGGATCGATATCCAGCGCCAGCGTATCGCCTTCCTTGCCCCAGGTCGAGCGCGTGCGGAACACGGTGCCATCGGTCATCTGGACGTTGATGAAGTGATAGTCGGGGTGGATCTTGGACTTCATGAAATTGCTCCTTGGTGCGCCCGGTACCGACCGGCCGCAGGAATCGCGAACGGCGCCCCTAACCGAAAGGGTCCGCATTGTCGAGGGTTGACTTTGCGCTTTGCAAACGGCGTTGCGGCGCGATCAATCGCACAGCGATATTGCGCAAGCGCCGAATCTCGGTAAATCGCGGGCGATGGATAAAATCATCATTCGCGGCGGTCGCCGCCTGTCGGGGACGCTGCCGGTGTCGGGCGCCAAAAACGCCGCGCTCACGCTGCTGCCTTGCGCGCTGCTGACCGACGAACCGCTGACGCTGCGCAATCTGCCGAGGCTTGCCGACATCGACAGCTTTCAGCACTTGCTCAACCAGTTCGGCGTGTCGACCTCGATCGCCGGCGCGCGGCCCGAAGATTTCGGCCGGGTGATGACGCTGCAAGCCACGCGGCTGACCTCGACGGTTGCGCCATATGACCTCGTGCGCAAGATGCGCGCCTCGATCCTGGTGCTCGGCCCGATGCTGGCGCGCGCGGGCGAAGCCACGGTGTCGCTGCCCGGCGGCTGCGCGATCGGCAACCGGCCGATCGATCTGCATCTCAAGGCGCTCGAAGCGTTTGGCGCGGTGATCGAACTCGCCTCGGGCTATGTCCGCGCGCATGCGCCCGATGGCGGGCTGCCCGGCGGCTCGTTCACTTTTCCGGTGGT
>CAITOD010000428.1 GCA_903893935.1 uncultured Sphingomonadales bacterium | reverse complement strand
GCAGCGCCCGCGAAGGTCGGCTATGAGCCGCTCTCTGCCTTTGCCCAAGCGCGCGACCCCTCTACATGCAGTAGGTTTATGCGTTAACCGTGTAGGCACGCCTCGTTCCCCTCCGTGCCAATGATGCTGAGACAAAGACCTGCCGGAAGTTTACCCTTGAGGGCCAAGGTCGCAGCATCTGATGGTTATGCCCGTTTTACCTCATGAAATGACTCTTGCCGCATCTGGCCCCGTGACTGAGGAAGGTGTGCCTGGCATGGGCACTGGATTGGAGGTGGAAGTCCTTTGCGGGGCGAGTTGGTAGCAACCGCGAGCCGGAGGCAACTGCACGCAGGGTTTGCCGTCGAGAGACGCCTATGACCTTGGCGCCGTGAGGCCGTGTGGGGAAGAAGCCCGAGGCGAACCGCAGCACCGAACGAAAGTGAACCCCCGTGCAAGCCGGACCGGCCGGGTCAGCGTGTCTTCGAACGCGACGCCCAAAATCCAACCGAGGCCGAGGCGGTAATAGGGGCGGGAGCGGCGGGACATCCAGTGTTCTTACCCAGGGAGGTCTGCGTGGGTCCGCGCGAGCGGTAGATCCGAAGGAGGCAACGACGACGGGACGATGCCCACGCAGAAGTCGGATCTCTTCATATTAGCCGGGAAGCCGGTGAAAGCCGGTGGAGCAAAGGGGGAGATGGATTGAAAAAGACGGAACCACGGCAATTGAGCCTCGTGTTCGCCGACAGCCCCTCGGGGGGCGGGTCGCCCGAGCCCTCGGACGCATCCGAGCGGCGGAGCTTCCTGCTGCACAAAGCGAGGAACAAGAAAACGACAGGTTCTGTCGCCGGCGTGGCCGACGTCAGTCGGCTGCTCGAAGAAGTGGCGTCGGAAGCCAATCTGGCCAAGGCGCTGCTGAATGTAGTGCGCAATAAGGGAGCGCCGGGATTGGACGGCCAGACGGTCGAGGACGCGGAGGCGAAAGCGCCGTCGATCATCGCTCGTTTGCGCCGAGACTTGCTGGCGGGATGCTACCGGCCCGGCGATGTCCGCCGGGTCTGGCTGCCGAAGCCCGGAGGCGGGCAACGGGGGCTTGGCATTCCGAATATCGTGGACCGAACGGTGCAACAGGCGGTTCTTCAAGTATTGGAGCCGATCTTTGAGCCGACGTTCCATCCCAGCAGTCACGGTTTCCGCCCAAAGCGCGGGGCTCACACCGCCATCGCCGAAGCAACAGGATATCTGAAAGAGGGATATCAAACGGTGGTTGATCTGGATTTGGCCAATTTCTTTGACCGAGTTCCGCATCAGCGCCTGTTGGCCCGGATCGCCGAGCGCGTGCAGGACCAACGGATACTCACTTTGGTGCGCCTGATGCTGACGGCGTCGGTGGTGATGCCGGACGGGACGAGGGTCGCCATCAAGGAAGGAACTCCGCAAGGGGGGCCGCTTTCGCCAATGCTTTCCAACGTTGTCCTCAACGAATTGGATGGCGAACTGGCAAGGCGGGGCCTCCGGTTCGTTCGATACGCCGACGACTGTAATATCTTCGTGCGAAGCGAACGCGCCGGGCAGCGCGTCATGACATCAATCCGGAGATACCTGGAGAACCGCATGCTGCTTCAGGTCAACGAGGAGAAGAGTGACGTTCGCAAACCGGAGGAACTCCACTTTCTTGGCTTTCGTTTTCGCTGTGCGAAGGAGGGTGAGGTCTACAAAGTCTGCATCCTGCTCTCGCACAAGACGGAAGGACGACTGATGAAAACGGTACGGGAGATGACGCCGCCAAATTGGGGGCGCTCCATCTCCTCGTGCATGGAAAACATCAGCCGCTATCTGACAGGCTGGATATCGTACTTTCGGCTTTGCACGCCGGAAGCCGTAAAAGGACTGGGCGTCTTTGACGCTCACGTCCGCCGCCGGGTCAGGGCGATCATCGTCCGGCAGAAGAAGCGGTCACGCTTTCTCTACCGGCACCTGAAAGCCAAAGGCGTCAGCTCCAAGGCCGCCAATGGCTGCGCGTTCTGCGGCAAGAGAGCATGGGCGAAATCGAACCGCCCGGCGATGACGAAGGCCTATCCGCCGTCCTGGTTTGACGGGCGCATGGCCTCGCTCAAAGCCCTGTGGAACGATCTCAACCTACCGCGGGTATCGGCCCAGCTATCGCTGGGGTTCTGACATATCGATCCAAAGAGCCGGATGCGGGCCCGCTTGTCCGGTTCTGTGAGAGGCGTGGTGGAGCAATCCCCACGCCTACTCGACGCCGTAGGCCGACGATCGTCGCGGGGCCAGATGCGGCTTCGCCCGAACTTTTGACCCTGCCGCGTCGGCGCACGTTCAAGGCGCGGGACAAGCTGCGCATTCTGGCCGAGGTCGACGCCGCGCGCGGCACGCCGGGCGGCGTCGGCGCGGTGATGCGGCGCGAGGGGCTGTACTCGTCGGCGCTGTCGGACTGGCGCCGGCAGCGCGACGCCGGCGCCTTCGACGCCTTGAGCCCGGTCGCGCGGGGTCCCAAAGTCGCGCCGGTCAATCCGCTGGCCGCCGAGCACGCGCGCCTGCTGCGCGACAACAAACGCCTGACGCAACGGCTGGAGCGCGCCGAGGCGATCATCGATCTCCAAAAAAAAGTGGCGGCCTTGCTGGGGCTGCCGATCGCCAGCGACGAGGGGTACTGATGGACGCGATCTCGGCGCTGCCCAAAGGCGGCGGCATGATCGCCGCCAGTTGCGCGGCGCTGGGCGTTTCGCGCGCCAGCCTGCATCGCCGCACGCGGCCGGCGCAGGTCGTGCGGCCGCGCGCGAAATCGGCGCGCGCGCTGGACGCCAATGAGCGCCAGGCCGTTTTGGACCTGTTGCGCGAGCCGCGCTTCGTCGATCTCGCGCCGGTCGAAGTCTACGCATGCCTGCTCGATGAAGGCGTCTACCTGTGCTCCATTCGCACCATGTACCGGATTCTGCACGCGCATGACGAAGTGCGCGAGAGACGACGACAATTGCGCCATCCCGTCTATCAAAAGCCGGAGCTTCTCGCCGAGGCTCCCAACCAGGTCTGGTCCTGGGACATCAGCAAATTGATGGGGCCGGTGAAGTGGAGCTATTTTTATCTCTATGTCGTCATCGACATTTTCAGCCGCAGGATTGTCGGCTGGCATGTCGCCGACGCCGAAACCGCCGCGCTGTTCAAGCCGCTGATCGAAGACGCCGTGCTCAAGCACGACATCGCGCCCGGCCAGCTCACCTTGCACGCCGACCGCGGCGCGCCGATGAAGGCCAAGGCCACCGCCTTGCTGCTCGCCGATCTCGGCGTCACCAAATCACACAGCCGGCCCTACACGTCGAATGACAATCCGTTCTCGGAAAGCTGCTTCAAAACCCTGAAATACCAGCCACAGTTTCCGAAGCGCTTCGGCTGCATCGAAGACGCGAAGCTTTTTTGCCGAAGCTTTATCGATTGGTACAACCGCGATCATCATCACGCCGGTATCGGATTGATGACGCCGGACCAGGTTCACTATGGCCAGGCCGATGCTGTCCATGACGCCCGCCAGGAAATTTTGAATCTCGCCTACGCGGCAAATCCCCAGCGCTTCGTCAAAAAGTCGCCCAATCCCCCAGACAAGCCAACAGCCGTCTGGATCAATCCGCCGGCCCGAGAGGCGCAAAACAAGGAACAAATCAGAGCTTAAATTCCAAATCCGGCTGTCTCACTTTCGTTGACACGTTCCGCAGCCAACCGTGGCGCCGTGGACGGCGCGTGGCTGTTCGATCCCGCTTCCGCCCGCACGGGCTCCGATCCCACTGGCGGGGACGGAAACATCAGCCATCATCACTCCCATTCCCAAGGCATAAAAGCGTTCTGCCTCTGGTTCGACATGCCGCTGACCTGGGAGCCCTTCGCGCGGGCCGTGGCCAACTTGACCGAGGCGCACGGCGAGGCCATCCTGCGCATCAAGGGATTGCTGAACCTTGACGGAAATC